>NZ_JBOICG010000210.1:0-4708 GCF_050739995.1 Pseudomonas sp.
CACCTGTTGCTCCATGGCCTCAATGTCGGCATCGCGGTGATGACGCAGGTCGACAGTTAAGTTCAACAAGCCGGGAATGGTGTTGCGTGATGACTTGGCGATACTCAATTCGCCGACCGTGGTCAGCCCTTCCGGGGCGAAATCCGCCGCGAGGTTTTCCAGGGCCTGGAGCATTTGGGCGGCGCCATACAGCGCATCTTTGCGCAGCGGCATCGGTGTGGTGCCAGCATGGGCGGCCATGCCTTCGACCCGTACATCGAGCCAGCGAATCGCCTGGCCACCGGTGACCACGCCGATGCTCTTGGCGTTGTCCTCCAGAATCGGGCCTTGCTCGATATGCGCTTCGAAATACGCATCCACGTCGCCGCCCAAAACGCGTGAGCCGTTATAGCCGCTGGTGCGCAACGCCTCGGCCACACTGATCCCTTCAACGTCGGTGGTCGCCAGGGCCTTGTCCAGTTCCAGGCTGCCAGTGAACACCGCCGAGCCGAGCATGGCGGGCGTAAAACGCGCGCCCTCCTCGTTGGTCCACACCGCAATTTCCAACGGTTTGCGGGTTTGGATAGCGTGATCGTTCAAGCTACGGACCACCTCCAGCCCCGCCAACACACCGTAGACACCATCGAAACGCCCGCCTTCGGGCTGGGTGTCGAGGTGGCTACCCATCATCACCGGGGCAGCATCCTTATCTGTACCGGCGCGACGAGCGAACAGGTTGCCGATGGCATCCACGCTCAAGGTCAGCCCGGCGGCGGTGCACCAGTGGCTGAACAGTTCGCGACCGGCCTTGTCTTCAGCACTCAACGCCAGCCGACAACTGCCGCCCCGTGCCGTAGCACCGATCTCGGCCATGGCCATCAGGCTGTCCCACAGGCGCTCGCCATTAATCTTCAACATCACTTTATCCTCTTAAACGCTGTGCGCCATTTCAAGGCGATGGGCGCTGGCGTGGCGGCGCGACAACGCCAGTACGCACACCAGCGAGACCGCCGCGATCAGGCTGTAAAACACTGCCATCGGCCACCATTGGCCTTGGTATTCATGGGCCAGCCAGGTACCGATCAACGGCGTCAAGCCACCGGCCAACGCACCGCACACCTGGTAGGCCAGGGAGATCGCGGTGTACCGCACGCGAGTTTCGAACAGACCGCTGACGAAGCCTGCGATCACCGCATAAAACGAGGCCATGCACACCACCGCCAGGGCAATGCCGAGGATGATCAACGGCGCCTGGCCGCTGCTGACCAGCACGAACATCGGGTAAGGCGAGGCCATCGCCAGTACCGTCATGGCGCACAGAAAACGCGTGGCGCCAACCTTCTCGGCCACCCAGGCGGCCAGTGGCTGGATGCAGAACTGGATAATGGCGACGAAGAATAGGCACTCCAGAATCAACGAGCGTGGCAAGCCCAGTTGCTGGGTGCTGTAGGCAATCATGAAGGTGTTGGTGAAATACACACCGGCGATGCCCAGGGTGTTGGCGCCGATGCACAACAACAGTGGGCGCCAGGCGGTCTTCAGCACTTCGATGACCGGGGCCTGATCCTGCTTGATCGCCCTAGCCTTCTCCGCCAGGGCTTTGTCTTCAAGGAATTCGGGGGATTCGTTCACGCCCAGGCGAATCGCCAAACCGACGATCAACAACAAGGCACTGGCCAGGAACGGCACACGCCAGCCCCAGCTCAACAAGGCCTCTTCCGGCAACCGGGTAACCGCACTGAATGCCAGCAGTGACAGGATCAACCCCGCTGGGCTGCCCAGTTGTGCAAAGGAGGCAAAGAAGTTGCGACGGCCCTTCGGCGCATGTTCGCCGGCCATCAGTACCGCCCCGCCCCACTCGCCACCGACGGCAATGCCCTGTACGACGCGCAATAACACCAACAGCACCGGCGCGGCGGCACCGATCTGCGCGTAGGTCGGTAACAGGCCGATGCATACCGTGACCACGCCCATCATCACCAACGTGATCACCAGGGATTTCTTGCGCCCGATCCGGTCACCGATATGTCCGAACACGATGCCGCCCAATGGCCGCGCAAAGAAGCCCACTGCAAAGGTGCCGAATGCCGCCATGGTGCTGAACAGCTTGTCGTCGGAAGGGAAAAACAGCTGGCCGAACACCAGCGCAGCGGCGGTGGCGTAGATGTAAAAGTCGTACCACTCGATCATGGTGCCGATAAAAGCGGCGGCGGCAGCACGGCGCGGCTGCGGCGAAGCGGAAGGCTTCATGGGGCTGGCTCCTTTGGTTATTTTTTTGGCAGGAGAAGGTCAAACGCATGCGCTCTGATGGCGCTTGTTGAGGATGATTTATCGTCGTGAGGCTATGATTAGTCAATTTTCTATTTATTATTCCAATTATAAATCTCACTTATTATTGAGCCGCACCATGCCCGAAACCCGCCGCGATATTCACCCGCTGCTCAATGATCGGCTGGACTGGAACCTGCTGCGCACCTTCCGCGTCATTGGCCAGGAACTGAGCATCAGCCGCGCCGCCGCGCGTCTGCACCTGACTCAACCCGCCATCAGCCAGGCGCTCAAACGCCTGGAAGAGCAGCTCGGCTGCCAACTTATCGTGCGTCGCGGTCCTCGTTTCGTGCTCACCGAGGCGGGCGAACAGATCTTCGCCATTGCCGGCGAGATGTATGGTCAGGTCTCGCAAATGAGCAATGCCCTGCAAAAACCGGGTGATGAGGTGATCGGCAAAGTGCGCTTGCTGATGATCAGCCGGATAAATTCAGACACCTTCGACGACTTTCTCGCCGACTTCCACCGTGAACATCCCCGGGTGGACCTGGAAGTTGAAGTGATGCGCAGCTCCGACATCGTTGCCGCGCTGCTGGAGAAAACCGCCACCCTGGGCCTGAGCCTCAATCGCCGGCCACAACCGCGCCTGGAACAACGCCTGTTCCTGCGTCAGCGCTACGCGTTTTTCTGCGGAAAACACCATGCACTGTTCGGGCGTACGGGGTTGGCCGAGGGCGATTTGCAGTCAGAGAACTTCGTGAGTTTTACCAGTGACCAGATCGGCGGAATGCTGTCGCCGCTGACGATTTTCCGTGACCAGCAGGGTTTCAGTGGGCGCATCGTAGCGTCATCGTCCAGCCTGGAAGAAGTGCGCCGCCTGGTGATTGCCGGGTACGGCCTGGGCTGCCTGCCGATTCATGTGGTGGCGCAAGATGTGCAGAACGGGCTGCTGTGGCGGCTGCCGCCGGATGACGGGATTGCCGATGTGGATATTCATTTGCTGTGGAATCGGGAGCAAAAGATGAGTCGGGCGGAAGCGGTGTTTATCGAGCAGCTTTCGTCACGGCTTGCCCGATAATCACGGCCTGCCCGCCCCACTCAGGTGATTGGCATGCCACCCGGCTTCACGTCTGTGGCCCGGCAGCGATAGCTTCGGCCAAGTCTTGGTACTCTTCGCAAGTCGTGCTGCACAAAGCTTTGATTTTCGCCAATTGCTCCTGCGCCAGGTCCACGCGACCTTTGATCACGTAGGCCTCCCCCAGATACTCGCGAACTTGGGCGTAGTTGGGATCGAGCGCGACCGACTTCAAGTAATAATCGATGCCTTCATCGGTGCGCCCCAACTTGCGCGTGGCATAACCGCGGTAGTTGAGGGCTTTGGCGGTGTTCTGGTTTTGCAGGGTGTCGAGCAGGGCCAGGGCCTCGTCGTAGCGGCCAGCCTTGGCCAGGCGATAGGCATAATCGGTGCGATCGGCGTCCGAGGTGGCTTTGCTGGTTTGCAGTACGCACTTGCCGGCCTTGGTGTCCCAAACCTGGCCTTTGGGGCAATTGGGCTTGGGCGGTGTCGACTCATCACCGGAGGCATAGGCGTGGCCTGCGAGTACAGCGGCAACCAGGAAAAGCACGGTGCGATAGGTCTTCATGGTGGTCATGCTCCGTCACGATGAGGAAATACAGCAAGAGACACAGCCACCATGCGCCCTT
Source organism: Pseudomonas sp. (assembly GCF_050739995.1). Taxonomy (GTDB): domain Bacteria; phylum Pseudomonadota; class Gammaproteobacteria; order Pseudomonadales; family Pseudomonadaceae; genus Aquipseudomonas. Next base: position 3,952 of record NZ_JBOICG010000210.1, read on the forward strand.
TTCGTCACCAGGTTAAGCGTCGACCGACTGCTGGCTAAAGTGCGTCTAATCGATTGCACTGATGATTATTATCGAAACGAGCGCCTGAGGGTTTGGCAAAACCGGTTTATATAATCGCCTTCAATTTCTCCCCTCCCCACGCCTGACTTCAGGCGACATTCCCCCTTGGAACCCAATACCATGCCAAGTGCCAGCCAGGCCCCTAGCGGCCGTCCTGAACATAATCAACAGAGTGTCAAACAGCAGTGGCTGGCGATTCTCTCGGTAGCCGTGGGTGCATTCGCCCTGGTGACCAGTGAGTTCCTGCCGGTAGGCGTGCTCAACGACGTCGCCAGTGATCTCGGCATCAGCGCCGGCCATGCCGGCCTGATGGTGACCCTGCCCGGCATCATGGCGGCCCTCGCCGCGCCATTGCTGTCGGTGATCATTGGCGCCCTGGACCGTCGCTATCTGCTGATCGGCCTGACGCTGATCATGATCATCGCCAACACCGTCGTGGCTTTCGCCAGTGACTTCAGCCTGCTGCTGTTCGGCCGCGTCCTGCTGGGGATCAGCATCGGCGGGTTCTGGGCCACGGCCATCGCCCTCAGCGGCCGCCTGGCCCCCAACGGCGTGGGCGTAGCGAAGGCCACCTCGATCATCATGATGGGCGTGACCCTGGCCACCGTACTCGGCGTACCCGTCGGCACCTGGCTCAGTGGCCTGATGGGCTGGCGCATGACCTTCCTGGTCACCGCGCTGGTGGGCGTCCCGGTGC
>NZ_JBOICG010000211.1:0-8236 GCF_050739995.1 Pseudomonas sp.
CCACCGTATTCGCGAGCAAGCCCGCTCCCACATGTTGACCGAGATTAGCTCTCAAGGAGCCGACTCTTGGCCATCAATCAAACTTGTAGCTGATCGCTGTCTGCACCTGGCCCTGGTTCACGTTTCCGGCTTCCTTGACGATGCTGCTTTTGGCTGCGGAGCCGACCAGGTGCACCCAGCTGGCGCTGGTCAGCAACGTCCACTTGGCGGCCAGGGGGAATTCGAAATTCTGGGTTAGCGTCAGGTTCTGGAAGCCCGCGCTAGCGTTATAGGGCCGATAGCCTGAAGCCGCGGACTCCTTGGCGTCGACGCCGAAAAAGGTTTGGGTCTGGCGGGCGTCGGCAAAATGCGCGATCAGGTCGGTGCTGCCAATAACACCGCCACCTAACGGGTAGCCCACCTCGCCGCCGAGTTTGCCCAGCACGCCACTTTGATCGCGCGGCCCGCCTACGGCCTGGCCCACTTGGGCATACACGCGCCAGAAGTCGGCCGGGGCGTATTGGATGAAACCACCCACTTCTGCCATGTCCGGCACATCACGCAAGCCACGCAGCGAACCGTTGGCCGAACGTCCCGGCAGGTAGTTGATGTAGGGGCCGGCGGTAAAGCCGCTGGTGTTGAGTGCGCTCCAACTCAGGCCGTCGTCGGAGTCCAGGCTGACGCTACCCCACTCCAGGTCCAGGTAGGGAACAGGCTGTGTTTCGTAGCGGCTGCCGGTGGGGTCGTAGGGTTGATAGCTGACACCAACGCCCACGTCACCCGTGATGCCGGCTGCCCAAGCGGTGCTGGAAACCCCCAGCAACCCGAGTAAACCGGTGAATACAGCGCACGTGACCTTGAACATGGAGCGGATTCCTTATCTGAACTGGCGCGCATTCACGCGCGAAGGGCGACCCTCGCGCAAGCACTCATCTTGTTTGTAGCAAGCTACAAAAATTGTAGCTTGCTCGATACATATCACCACCACTTTCAATCAAAGCCCCAGCCCCGCTGGCTCTTGGGCAGTTGGCACACTCCCTGCTTTACCTCGATGGCAAGCGCACAGAGCGCTCCTCTTCAAGGTAAACGCAATGATCCAGTGGCATATCGTGTGTGACTTCGACGGGACCATCACCCCCACCGATGTCATCGACAACGTCCTCCAACGCTTCGCCGGCCCCGAGTGGGAAACCATCGAACAGGAATGGCTGGATGGGCATATCGGTTCCCGCGAATGCCTGAGTCGCCAACTGGCGCTGATCAAAGCCACCCCTTCCGAGCTGCTGGCCTATTTCGACAGTGTCGAAATCGACCCGGATTTCCCGGACTTCGTCGATCACGTCATGGGCCTGGGTGCCACTATCGAAGTGGTCAGCGACGGCATTGAGCAAGGCATCGCGCGCATCTTGTCGCGCAACTACGTGACCCTGCTGCCGATCCTCGCCAACCGCCTGCGCCAGGTCGACCAGAACAGCTGGCGCATCGACTTCCCGTACTCCAGCGATGCCTGCCGTGCCGCTTCCGGCAACTGTAAGTGCAAATCCACCCCACGCAACAAGCGCGTGCTGGTGATCGGTGACGGCAAGTCCGACATGTGTGTGGCCTCCACCGCTGACTTCGTCTTCGCCAAAGGCAGCCTGGCCAAATACTGCGAAGCCAACAACATCCCTCATGCGCGCTTCGACACCTTTGCCGAACTGCCTGCGTTGCTGGCCAAACTGCCGCAAGGCGTCGCCGCCAACGCCAGCACCTATGCCGCTGAACTCTCTATTGAAAATCAGGAACTCTTCCACCATGTCTGATATCCGTATCGCTACCGCCGAAGACCAGATCCTTCTGGATAAAGAAGCCAAGTATTGCTCCTACGGCGACACCGTTCACTACATCGAACCACCGCGTATTTTCAGCCGTTGCGAAGGCTCCTACGTGTGGGACACCGAAGACCAGGCTTACCTCGACCTGCAAATGTGGTACTCGGCCGTTAACTTCGGCTATGCCAACCCGCGCCTGAACAATGCGCTGAAACAGCAGATCGACACCCTGCCGCAAATCGCCAGCCAGTACCTGCACAAAGGCAAGATCGAGCTGTCGGAAATGATCGCGGTCGACGCCAAGAAGAAATTCGGCCTCGACGGTCGCGTGCATTTCAACGTCGGCGGTTCGCAGTCCATCGAAGACTCCCTGAAGGTCGTGCGTAACGCCACCAACGGCAAGAGCCTGATGTTCGCCTTCGAAGGCGGCTACCACGGCCGTACCCTCGGCGCATCGTCGATCACCTCCAGCTACCGCTACCGTCGCCGCTACGGCCACTTCGGCGAGCGCGCGCAGTTCATCCCGTTCCCGTACCACTTCCGCGGCCCTAAAGGCATGACCAAGGAAGAATACGGCAGCCACTGCGTGCAGCAATTCGCCCGTCTGTTCGAAACTGAATACAACGGTGTGTGGGACCCGAAAGTCGGTTCCAGCGAATACGCCGCGTTCTATGTCGAGCCGATCCAGGGCACCGGCGGCTACGTTATCCCGCCGATGAACTTCTACCGCGAATTGAAGCAAGTGCTGGATCAGCACGGCATCCTGATGGTGTCCGACGAAATCCAGATGGGCTTCTACCGTACCGGCAAACTGTGGTCGATCGAGCACTTCGACGTGCAGCCGGACGTGATTGTCTTCGGTAAGGCGCTGACCAACGGTCTCAACCCACTGGGCGGCATCTGGGCCCGTGAAGAGTTGATCAACCCGAAGATCTTCCCACCAGGTTCGACTCACTCCACCTTCGCCTCCAACCCATTGGGTACGGCGGTAGGTCTGGAAATGTTCAAGATGACCAGCGAAGTCGATTACGGCGCCATGGTCATGGCCAAGGGCAAATACTTCCTGGAAGGTCTGCAAGACCTGCAGAAACGTTTCCCGATCATCGGCGACGTCGATGGCCTGGGCCTGGCTCTGCGCTGCGAAATCTGCGGTCCGGATGGCTTCACGCCGGACAAGGCGACCCTGGACTACATGGTCGAGGAAGGCATGAAGGGCGACATGATCGTTGACGGCCAAAAACTCGGCCTGATCCTCGACGTGGGCGGCTACTACAAGAACGTGATCACCCTGGCACCGTCCCTGGAAATCAGCTACCCGGAAATCGACCTGGGCCTGAAACTCCTCGAGCAACTGCTGGTGCGAGCGACAAAACGGTGAGCAACCTCGGGATCGACCTCGGTGAAGGTGATGCCGGCTTCGTTCTCGGTGAAGGTCCGGTCGGGATCCTGTTGATCCACGGCCTGACCGGCACCCCGACGGAATTGCGTCAGGTTGCCAAGGGTCTGGCCAAGGCGGGTAACTGCACGGTGTACGTACCCACGTTGGCCGGGCACTGCGGCGATAACAGCGACTTGCAGGCTACCGGCTGGCTGGACTGGTACGAAGGCGTGCGCAAGACCTTTACGCAAGTCAAGCAACGCCACGAGCAGGTGTTTGTCGGTGGCTTGTCCATGGGCGCGGTGATGTCGATGTACGTGGCCGCCGAGCATCCGGGGCAGGTGACTGGGCTGCTGATGTATTCCACCACCTTGAAGTACGACGGTTGGAGCATCAACAAGCTGGCGTTCCTGACGCCACTGTTGATGAAGATCCCATTCGGCGTGCACATCTGTCGCTTCGAGGAGAAGCCGCCGTATGGCATCAAGAACGAGCGCCTGCGCTCGATCGTCGAACGGCAGATGAAGGAAGGGGAGAGCAGCGAGGCCGGTTTGTTGACCATGGAAGGCATCACGGTGCGCGAATTGCACCGCATGAACGCCGTGGTCAAGAAACGCATGCCCGAGGTCAAGGTACCGGCCCTGGTGTTGCACTCCATCGAGGACGACATCACCAGCCGCTGGAACGCCGATTACGTGGAGCGCCATCTCGGCGGGCCCGTGACCAAGATCCTGCTGGACAACTGCTATCACATGATCACCGTCGACCTGCAATACCGTCGGGTGATCGAGTTGAGTGCCGAATTCGTCGAGCAACATGCCGCAGCTCTCCAGGCGCCTGTAGATTATCGACAGCGGGCATAAGCCTAAGGACGCGACGTGATCACCGCCCAAGCCTTCTCGACCATCCGGGCCATCCAGCGCAGTGCCTGGAACGACTGTTTCCCCGGAGCCCTGGAGGATTGGGACTATTACGTCGCCGTGGAAAGCGCGGGCATCGATGACTTCCAATGGCGTTACCTGGCGGTCTACGAAGATGAAACGCTGGTGGCGGTAGCCGCCGCGTTCATCACTCATTATCGGCTCGACACCACGGTGTCGGGCAGCAGTAAGCGCTTCACCGAGCGCCTGGCGCGACTGTGGCCGGGCGTTTTGCAGTTGGGGTTGTATGCCATCGGCTCCCCGGTTGCCGAGCGCTGTGATGCGGGCGTTGCCAGCGCCGTGCCCGAGGCGCGGCGCCCGTTGCTGCTCAAGCATTTGCTGGAAGCCGCGCAACAGGATGCCAATACCTTCGGCATCGGCCTGGTGGCGGTCAAGGATGTACCGACCAATGATTCGCACTGGGCGCTGAGCTGCCGCGACGCTGGCTTTCAAAGTATGCCGAGCCTGCCGTCCGGGCTGCTGACACTGCCCTTCGGTTCGGTGGACGCCTACCTGGGGTCGCTGTGCAAATCGACCCGCAAGGACCTGCGTCGCAAGTTGCGTGCGCCGGGGCCGCGGGTAGAGTGGCGGCATAACATCGATGACGTATTGCCCGAGGTCATGCGCCTGTACGAAGACACTCTCAACCGCTCGGATTTGCAGTTCGAACGCCTGCCCGCGAGTTACTTCACTGGCATCCTTGAACGGCTTGAGGAACGTGCGGTCTGTGTCTTGTACTGGGTGGACGAGCGGCTGGTGGCGTTCAACCTGATCCTGTTGGACCAACACCGCTTGGTCGACAAGTTTTTCGGGCATGACGTTGCGTTCAGCCGTGAGTACAACCTTTACTTCCGCAGTTGGCTGACCAATGTCGACTATTGCATTGCGCACCATATTCCGGTGTACGAGTGTGGTCAGGAAGGTTACGCCAGCAAGCTGCGCCTGGGGTGCGAGTTCCAGTGCAACAGCATGTTCTTCCGCCACCGTAATCGGCTGGTGAACGAACTGCTCAAACTCGCGAAAATGTTTCTACGACCGGATCGTTCCGACCCTGCCATGGCTGCTGTGATAAGCGAAACCTGATGATCACCAAAACCCGCCAGAAAGCCCGCCCCTTTGCCATTTCGCGCTGGAGCGTCCAGCGCAAGCTGGTGCTGGCGTTCTGGCTGGTCAGCGTCATTCCCACCATGATTGCGGCTGAGCTGGCGGCCACCACGCTGTCACAGATTTTCGACAGCAACGTGCGCATCTGGCTGCAAGAGTCGACCAAGATCGTCAAGGACGAGATCGGTGACATCCTTCATGACAATGCGCGCATGGCCAAGCTGTTCCTGCGCTACACCAGCCCGCCTTCCAGCAAGCATGCCGCCAAGCACGATCGGCTCACCGCCGACATCGCCGACGCCACTGATATTGACGTGGTTGCGTTGATTCGCGTGAGCGATCAAAAGGTGGTGTTCAGCACGGCGGCCGACGATGTGGTCAAGCAGATCAACCTGACCAGCAACGCCGTCTTGCAGACCGTGCAGGTGGCGGGCGTGACGACGGGGCTGGTGGTCTCGACGTTTGGAACGACGCAAGAAGGGGTCGACTACCTGCTGTTGGTGGCGACCTACCTGGACAGCAGTTTCCTCACCAGTGTGGCGGATGTGCACTCCCTCGACCTGCGCTTGTACCTGGCCAACCCTACTGGTTTTTCCGAGATTTTCTCGACCCAGCGCTTTGACAATCACCCGTCGCGCATTCCGAAAAGTGTCGAAACGGCCATACGTGCCACCAAGCAGCCGAGTGAGCAGTTCACCAACAATTACAGTGGTTTGTATTGGCCGATCTTCAACGACAACGGTGACTTGCAAGGCGTGATCTTCAGCGGCCTGCTGCGCCATACCAGCCTGGTGGGGCTGGTGAACCAGAGCAACCTGTTTGTACTGATTTTCCTGCTGAGTTCGGCGTTGTCCCTTGGTGCCGGGGTGTTGGTGTCACGCCGGCTGACCAAGCCGCTGCGGGACTTGTCCCAAGGCGTGGACGCAGTGATTTCCGGCCATTATGAACACCGTGTGCTGGTGAGCGGCGGCGACGAACTGGCGCAGTTGAGCAGCACCTTCAACCACATGACCGAGCGCCTGGGGGAGTTGCACCACCTGGAGGCCCAGTTGCGCCGTCGTGACCGGTTGCACGCACTGGGCGAAGTCGCCATGGGCCTGGCCCACGAAATTCGTAACCCGCTGGGCATCATCAAGACCGCCACCCAGTTACTGCACCGCCGTACCGACTTGCCGGAGACCGACAAGCGCCACCTGGAATACGTGATCAGCGAAGTCAGCCGCATCAACGACCTGATTACCGAGTTCCTCGACTTCGCCAAACCCAACCCGCCGTTGCGCGTGCTACAGGTCGCACGTCCGGTGGTAGAAGAAATCCTCGGCTTCTGCGGCCCGGAATTGGCCACCCACAACATTGATGCGCAAATCGACGACCAGGCCCCCGGCGCAACCCTCTATGCCGATGCCAAACAGCTCAAGCAGGCGTGCCTCAACCTGATTCTCAACGCCATAGATGCGATGCCTGAAGGCGGGCGCCTTACGTTGGGCATCGCCAGCAAAGACGGCTACACAGTAATCAGCATCGCCGACACCGGCCAGGGCATCCCGGCGGATATGATTGAGCGTATCTTCACGCCATTCGTCACCACCAAGGCCTCAGGCACGGGCCTGGGGCTGGCTAAAGTCTATTCGATCATGGAAAGTCACGACGGCAGCATTGAATGTGCCAGTGAGCAAGATGCCGGCGCCACCTTCAGCCTGTACATTCCGGCTCAGGGTGAAGACGACGGTGAGGATGAGGAAGGTCATGACGCATAACGTGTTGGTAGTCGACGACGAGCCCAAGCTGTGTGACTTGTTGTCGTCCGCCTTGAGCCAGAATGGTATCCAGGTGTTCACCGCGAGCAACGGCCTGCACGCGCTTAAAGTGCTGGAGCAGGAAGACATCGACCTGGTGATCAGCGACTGGCGCATGCCGGGCATGGACGGACCCGCGCTGCTGGCCGAGATCAAGGTGCGTTTCCCGGAGTTGCCGGTGATCGTGATGACGGCCTACAGCACTGTGAAAAACGCCGTGCAGTCGATGCGTAACGGCGCCTATGACTATATCGCCAAGCCGTTCGACATCGACGAGCTGGACATCACTGTGGCCAAGGCCCTGCAGTTTCGCGACATCCTGCGTGACAACGCGCGCCTGCGCGCCGAACTCGATCACCACGCGCAATTCGACAGTCTGGTGGGCGACAGCCCGGCCTTTCGCCAGGTGCTGCACGCGATCGACTCGGTCCGCGATAGCAATGCAACTATCCTGCTCACCGGCGAAAGCGGCACCGGCAAGGAAATGGTCGCCCGCGCCATCCACAAGCATGGTAGCCGCGCCGACAAACCCTTCGTGGCGGTCAATTGCGCGGCGATCCCCGAAGGCTTGCTGGAAAGCGAGATGTTCGGCCACCGCAAGGGCGCTTTCACCGGTGCCGTCAGTGATCGTGTCGGGCGCTTCATGCAGGCGGACAAGGGCACGTTGTTCCTCGACGAAGTGGGCGACATGCCCCTGTCGCTGCAGGCCAAGATCCTGCGTGCGTTGCAGGAGCGGGTAATCGAGCCGGTGGGTGATCCACGCGAGCGCAAGGTCGACGTGCGGGTGATCGCCGCCACCAACAAGAACCTGCTGGATGCAGTGGCCAATAAAGAATTCCGCGAAGATCTGTATTACCGCCTCAACGTGTTCCCGATTCCACTGCCGGCCCTGCGCGAACGCGCCGAAGACATCGTGCCCCTGGCCCGGCACTTCGCCCAGACCCTGAGCGCTACCGCTGGCAAACGCATCACGGGCTTCAGCCCGGAAGCGTTACAGGCCATGGCGGCGTACAACTGGCCGGGCAATATCCGTGAGCTGCAAAACTGCGTGGAGCGGGCGACCATCGTGGCGGCCAAGCCGGTGATTGAAGATATCGACTTGCCGGCTTATCTGTTTGCTTCCAAACCCACCGAGGGCAACGTTACTGCACTGCTGAGTGACACACCGGGCGTGCCTGCGGACCTGGATGCTGCGCTGGCCGAGGTCGAAAAAACCTATATTCTGGCCGCGTTGAATGAGAGTAATGG
>NZ_JBOICG010000212.1:0-3786 GCF_050739995.1 Pseudomonas sp.
CGCGGGGCAAGCCCGCTCACTACAGAAGCCTGCTCGCACTGCTGGTTGACCCAAGGCATCTGTGATGAAATGCGACCCCAACCAATTTCGCGCCGCACCGCCATCACTTGCCGTGAAGCCACGTCTGATCCGCCAACTGTTCCTGCCGCCGTTGATCATCGCCCTGATGATCGGCTTGGGTTACATCGGCTTCTGGGTCAGTGAGTACTATGGCATCCGCACCCTCAGCGATAATGGCGAGCGCCAATTGGAACTGCACGCCCGCACCGTCGAAAGCGAACTGAGCAAATACACCTACCTGCCCAGCCTCCTGGAATTGGAGTCCAGCGTTTCACAGCTGTTGGCCGACCCGAATCAGGAAACCCGCAAGACCGTCAACGACTACCTCGAAGGCCTGAACCGACGCAGTCGCAGTCGGGCCATCTACGTGATGGACACTACCGGCCGCGTGCTGGCCACCAGTAACTGGCGCGACGCCGACAGTTATCAGGGTGAAGACCTGTCCTTCCGTGCCTATTTCCAGAACGCCGTACGGGGCCAGCCCGGCCGTTTCTATGGCATTGGCAGCACCAACGGCGAACCCGGCTACTACCTGGCCCATGGCCTGGAAGAGCACGGCAAGATCATCGGCGTGGCGGTGGTCAAAGTGCGCCTCGAAGCCCTGGAAGAACGCTGGCAACGCGCACGCCTTGAAGCCTTTGTCAGCGATGAGAACGGCATCATCATTCTGTCCAGCGACCCGGCGCGCCGCCTCAAGGCCGTGCGCCCATTGAGCGATGACACCAAGGAACGCCTGGCCCACAGCCTGCAATATTACTGGGCGACGTTGAACGAGCTGGAGCCTTTGGCCCGCGAACGCATCAACGAAGGCAGTGAAAAACTGACCTTCCCGGCCAACAGCGAACTGGTCGCCGACGAGAAGGAAGTCACCTTCCTGGCCCAGACACGTCCGCTCAGTGACACACCATGGAATTTCACCTTGCTGACGCCACTCAATGACTTGCGTCGCGCGGCGATCAATCAAGGCATCCTGGTGGCCGTCGCCTTTGGCTTGGTGGCCTTCCTGCTGATCGCCTGGAACGAGCGACGCAAAGTCATCGCTACCCGTCTCGCCGCCCGCGAAGCCTTGCAGGAAGCCAACAGCCAACTGGAACGGCGGATTGCCGAGCGTACTGCTGACCTGCGCGCCAGCAACGAACGGCTCAAGGGCCAGATCCGCGAACGGCGCCAGGCCGAAGAAACCCTGCGCCGCGCCCAGGATGAACTGGTTCAAGCAGGCAAACTGGCGGCCATCGGCCAGATGTCCACCAGTATCGCCCATGAACTGAACCAGCCGCTGGCGGCGCTGCGCACGCTGTCGGGTAACACCGTGCGCTTCCTTGAGCGCGGTGCCCTCGATATCGCCAGCGCCAACCTCAAGACCATTAACGAATTGATCGACCGCATGGGCCGTATCACCGCCAGCCTGCGCTCGTTCGCCCGACGCGGTGACGACCAGGGTGAAGCCAACCTTGGCAAAGCCGTGGACGCTGCACTCCAGGTTTTAAGCGCACGCCTGGACGGCCTGCCCATGACCCTGCACCGCGACTTCAGCAATGCCCAATTGCAGATCGACCAGACGCGTTTGGAGCAGATCCTGGTCAACTTGATCGGCAACGCCCTCGACGCCATGCAGGCACAAGCAGCGCCCGAACTGTGGCTGGACGGCCACAACGCCGACGGCAAATACCGCCTGCGAGTGCGCGACAACGGCCATGGCATCGACCCCGAGGCGCGCAAGCATTTATTCGAACCGTTCTTCACCACCAAACCCGGCGAGCAAGGCCTGGGCCTGGGCCTGACCCTTTCCGCCAGTCTCGCGGCGGCCACCGGCGGCAACCTCGCCGTGGAGCACCCGGCCAGTGGTGGTACTGCCTTTGTCCTGTGCTTGCCGTTGGCAGGCGCTCAACCAGCTGAGTCGACATGAATACTGATCCTAAAGACCTCACCGTCCTGATCGTCGAGGACGACCCCCATGTGCTGCTCGGCTGCCAGCAAGCCCTGGCGCTGGAAGACATACCCAGCGTGGGTGTGGGCAGTGCCGAAGAAGCGCTCAAGCACATCGGCGAGAATTTTGCCGGCATTGTGATCAGCGATATTCGCTTGCCAGGCATCGACGGCCTGGAGCTGCTGACCCGCCTCAAGGCCCTGGATAAAAGCCTGCCGGTGGTGCTGATCACCGGCCATGGTGATATCTCCATGGCGGTTGGCGCCATGCGCAACGGCGCCTATGACTTCATGGAGAAACCCTTCTCCCCCGAGCGTCTGGTTGACGTGGCGCGCCGTGCCTTGGAGCAACGCGGACTGGCCCGAGAAGTGTGGTCGCTGCGCCGCCAATTGGCCGAACGCGACTCCCTGGAGGGCCGCATCATCGGCCGCTCTCCCGCCATGCAGAACCTGCGCGAATTGATCGCCAACATCGCCGACACCTCAGCCAACGTGCTGATCGAGGGCGAAACCGGTACCGGCAAGGAATTGGTCGCGCGCTGCCTGCACGATTTCAGCCGTCGCCATTCCCATCAGTTCGTCGCGCTGAACTGCGGCGGCCTGCCGGAAAACCTGTTCGAAAGCGAGATTTTCGGCCACGAAGCCAACGCCTTCACCGGGGCCGGTAAACGCCGCATCGGCAAGATCGAACATGCCCATGACGGCACGCTGTTTCTCGATGAAGTGGAAAGCATGCCGATCAACCTGCAGATCAAATTGCTGCGGGTGTTGCAGGAACGCACCCTGGAACGCTTGGGTTCGAACCAAAGCGTGGCGGTGGATTGCCGGGTCATCGCCGCCACCAAATCCGACCTCGACGATCTGAGCCGTGCCGGTCAATTCCGCAGCGACCTGTACTACCGCCTCAACGTGGTAACTCTGGAGCTGCCGCCGCTGCGCGAGCGTCGCGAAGATATCCTGCAACTGTTCGAACACTTCCTGCAGCAGTCATCCCTGCGATTCGACCGCACCGCGCCGGAGCTGGATAACCAGACCCTGTCGAGTCTGATGAGCCACGACTGGCCCGGTAACGTGCGCGAGTTGCGTAACGTCGCCGAACGTTTTGCCCTCGGCCTGCCCGCTTTCAAGAAAAGCGGCACCAGCAGCGGCAGCCAGGGCCTGGCCTTCACCGAAGCGGTGGAAGCCTTCGAGCGCAACTTGCTCAACGATGCCTTGCAACGCAGCGGCGGCAACCTGACCCAGGCCAGCCAGGAACTGGGAATGGCCAAGACCACGCTGTTCGACAAGGTCAAGAAATACGGGTTGAGCCACTGATGGATCTGCTATTGAAAGCCGCCTTGGGCGCGGCGGTCGTGTTGATTCTGGCCGCACTGGCCAAGACCAGGAACTATTACATCGCAGGCTTGGTGCCACTGTTTCCGACCTTTGCCTTGATCGCCCACTACATTGTGGGTAAAGGCCGGTCGGTGGACGACTTGAAGACCACGATCCTGTTCGGGATGTGGTCGATCATTCCGTATTTCGTGTATTTGGCGACGCTGTACGTGATGGTCGACCGCCTGCGCCTGGAGGCGTCACTCGCCGTGGCGGCAGTGGCGTGGTTGATCGCCGCAACCGTTCTGGTGAGTGTCTGGGTACGCATCCACTCCTGACACACCTCCCACATTGAGTTCAGTGATGAGACTGTTGGATCAGCGGATGATTTTCTCTACCTGGATGCCCAGCTTCTTCAAGCGATACCAGAAGCTCCTCTCGGAAATCCCGATCTTCGCCGCCGCCGCAGCCTGCACGCCATTACTC
>NZ_JBOICG010000213.1:0-7473 GCF_050739995.1 Pseudomonas sp.
GGAACGAGGCGTTCTGGTCATTGAACCTGACCTCGTCCAACGCCGCGCCGCTGACCGCGCTGATCGCCTCCTACTCCAGCCCCGAAGGGTTGTTCTGGGCCAAATTGTCCGCCGTGTCGACGCTGGCCTGTGCGCCGATCCTGATCTTTGGCTGGATCAGCCAGAAACAGCTGGTGCGCGGTTTGTCCTTCGGCGCCGTGAAGTAACGGCTTCCTGATAAAAAATTTGAATACGGAGGCCCATCATGGCCAACCTGAAAATCAAGAATCTGCAAAAAGGCTTCGAAGGCTTTTCCATCATCAAGGGCATTGACCTGGAAGTGAACGACAAGGAGTTCGTGGTGTTCGTCGGCCCGTCGGGCTGCGGTAAATCTACCCTGCTGCGCCTGATCGCCGGCCTCGAAGAAGTCACCGAAGGCACCATCGAACTGGATGGCCGCGACATCACCGAAGTGACCCCGGCCAAACGCGACCTGGCGATGGTGTTCCAGACCTACGCGCTGTACCCGCACATGAGCGTGCGCAAGAACATGTCATTTGCCCTGGACCTGGCGGGCGTGGACAAGCAGTTGGTGGAAAGCAAAGTCAGCGAAGCCGCACGCATCCTGGAACTGGGCCCGCTGCTGGAGCGCAAGCCCAAGCAGTTGTCCGGCGGCCAGCGCCAACGGGTGGCGATTGGGCGTGCGATTGTGCGCAACCCGAAAATCTTCCTGTTCGACGAACCGCTGTCCAACCTCGACGCCGCCCTGCGCGTGCAGATGCGCCTGGAACTGGCGCGCCTGCATAAAGAGCTGCAGGCGACCATGATCTACGTGACCCACGACCAGGTGGAAGCCATGACCCTGGCCGACAAGGTGGTGGTGCTCAACAGTGGCCGCATCGAGCAAGTCGGCTCGCCCCTGGAGCTGTATCACCAGCCGGCCAACCTGTTTGTGGCAGGCTTCCTGGGTACGCCGAAAATGGGCTTCCTCAAGGGCAAGGTCACCCGTGTCGAAAGCCAGGGCTGTGAAGTGCAACTGGACGCCGGCACCTTGATCAGCTTGCCGTTGAGCGGTGCCAGCTTGAGCGTGGGCAGCGCAGTGACCCTGGGGATTCGTCCGGAGCACCTGGAAATCGCTGCGCCCGGCCAAACCACCCTCACCGTCACCGCCGATGTGGGCGAACGCCTGGGCAGCGACACGTTCTGCCATGTCATCACCGCTAATGGCGAGCCGCTGACCATGCGGATTCGCGGCGACATGGCCAGCCAATACGGCGAAACACTGCACCTGCACCTCGACCCGGCGCACTGCCATCTGTTCGACACCGACGGTGTCGCCGTGGCCCGCCCACTGCGCGCTGCCGCCTGATTTCGCGAGACTTGTGATGAAACTGAATAAACAGAACCTCACGCAGTTGGCACCCGAAGTACAACTGCCGACTTACACCCCTACCTCCCAGGGCATCGCCCATATCGGCGTCGGCGGTTTTCACCGTGCGCATCAGGCGTATTACACCGATGCGCTGATGAATAAGGGCGTGGGCCTGGATTGGAGCATCTGCGGCGTTGGCCTGCGTGCCGAGGACCGCAAGGCCCGCGACGACCTGGCCGGCCAGGACTACCTGTTCACCCTGTATGAACTGGGTGACACCAACGACACCGAAGTGCGGGTGATCGGCTCGATCAGCGACATGCTGCTGGCCGAGGACAGCGCCCAGGCACTGATCGACAAACTGGCTAGCCCCGAGATTCGCATTGTCTCGCTGACCATCACCGAAGGCGGCTACTGCATCGACGACAGCAACGGCGAGTTCATGGCCCACCTGCCGCAGATCCAGCACGACCTGGCGCACCCGAACGCGCCGAAAACCGTGTTCGGTTTTATCTGCGCTGCGCTGACTAAACGCCGTGCGGCGGGTATTGCGGCCTTCACCGTCATGTCCTGCGATAACCTGCCGCACAATGGCGCGGTCACCCGCAAGGCGCTGCTGGCGTTTGCCACCTTGCACAACGCCGAATTGCATGACTGGATCAAGGCCAACGTGAGCTTTCCCAACGCCATGGTCGACCGCATCACGCCCATGACCAGCACCGTCCACCGCCTGCAACTGCATGATGAACATGGCATCGACGATGCCTGGCCGGTGGTGTGCGAACCCTTTGTGCAGTGGGTGCTGGAAGATAAGTTCGTCAACGGTCGCCCGGCGTGGGAGAAGGTCGGCGTGCAGTTCACCGACGACGTGACGCCCTATGAAGAAATGAAAATCGGCCTGCTCAACGGCAGCCACCTGGCGCTGACTTACCTGGGCTTCCTCAAGGGTTATCGGTTTGTACACGAGACCATGAACGACCCGGTATTTGTCGCCTACATGCGTGC
Organism: Pseudomonas sp.; assembly: GCF_050739995.1. Classification (GTDB taxonomy): domain Bacteria; phylum Pseudomonadota; class Gammaproteobacteria; order Pseudomonadales; family Pseudomonadaceae; genus Aquipseudomonas. The sequence goes on from NZ_JBOICG010000213.1 coordinate 2,357, forward strand.
GTACATGGACCTGGACGTCACGCCGAACCTGGCTCCCGTACCGGGCATCGACCTGACCGACTACAAGCAGACCCTGGTGGATCGTTTTTCCAACCAGGCGATTGCCGACCAATTGGAGCGCGTGTGTTCCGACGGCTCGTCGAAGTTTCCCAAGTTCACCGTGCCGACCATCAACCGCTTGATTGCCGAAGGTCGCGAGACTGAGCGGGCTGCGCTGGTGGTTGCGGCCTGGGCCTTGTATTTGAAAGGCGTGGATGAGAACGGCGTGAGCTACAGGATTCCCGACCCACGGGCGGAATTTTGCCAGGGGCTGGTGAGTGATGACGCGCTGATCAGCCAACGGTTGCTGGGCGTGGAAGAGATTTTCGGCACGGCCATTCCCAGTTCGCCTGAGTTTGTGGCAGCGTTTGAGCGGTGTTTTGTGAGCCTGCGCGACAATGGCGTCACCCAAACACTGCAAAACCTCCTGAAGAAACTGGCTTAAACCTGTGGGAGCTGGCTTGCCTGCGATGGCGGTGGATCAGTCAGCCATGAGGTGACAGACAGGCTGCCATCGCAGGCAAGCCAGCTCCCACATTGATCGGGTTTCCAATCCCAAAAAACAATACTGCTGAGCAAACCATCATGACCCAGCAAAACCTGTTCCTCGGCATCGACTGCGGCACCCAGGGCACCAAGGCCATCGTCCTCGACGCGTCCAGCGGCAAGGTACTCGGCCTCGGTGCTGCGGCGCACACCCTGCTCAGCGGCGCCAATGGCCGTCGCGAGCAGCACACCCAGGAATGGCTGGACGCCTTTACCGAAGCGACTCATCGCGCCCTGCAACAAGCCGGCGTGGACGGCCAGGACATTCTCGGCATCGGCGTCTCCGGCCAGCAACATGGCCTGGTATTGCTCGATGAGCAGGGCCAGGTGCTGCGCCCGGCCAAGCTGTGGTGCGACACCGAAACCTCGCCTGAGAACGACCGCCTGCTGGCGTATCTGGGCGGCGAACATGGCTCGCTGGAACGCCTCGGCGTGGCGATTGCGCCGGGCTACACCGTGTCGAAACTGCTATGGACCCGCGAACAACACCCAGACCTGTTCGCACGCATCGCCCATGTCCTGCTGCCCCATGACTACCTCAACTACTGGCTCACCGGCCACCCTGTCGCGGAATACGGTGACGCCTCGGGCACCGGCTATTTCAATGTGCGCACCCGTGAGTGGGATGTGGAACTGCTCAGGCACATCGACCCCAGCGGTCGCCTGGAAGCTGCGCTGCCGGCGTTGGTCGAGGCGAATCAAAGCGTGGGCACGATTTTGCCCGCCATCGCCGAACGCCTGGGCATCAACCCCCATGCAGTGGTCTCCAGCGGCGGCGGCGACAATATGATGGGCGCCATCGGCACCGGTAATATCGCGCCCGGCGTGATCACCATGAGCCTGGGTTCATCGGGCACCGTCTACGCATTTGCCGACCAGCCGAACGTGAGCCCACAGGCAGCGGTCGCGACGTTCTGCTCATCGAGTGGCGGTTGGTTGCCCTTGATCTGCACCATGAACCTGACCAACGCGACCGGCGTGATTCGCGAGTTGTTCGACCTCGACTTGCCGGCGTTCAACGCCCTGGTCGCCCAAGCCCCCATCGGCGCCGACGGCGTGAACATGCTGCCGTTCCTCAACGGCGAACGCGTGCCCGCCCTGCCCCATGCCACCGGCAGCCTGCATGGCCTGAACATGACCAACCTGACCCGCGCCAACCTGTGCCGGGCCGTGGTGGAAGGCGCCACCTTCGGCCTGCGTTATGGCCTGGACCTGCTGCGCCAGACCGGCCTGCAAAGCCAGAGCATCCGCCTGATCGGCGGCGGCTCGAAAAGCCCGGTGTGGCGGCAGATGGTCGCCGATATCATGAACACCGAAGTGGTCTGCACCGAACAAAGCGAAGCGGCGGCGCTGGGTGCGGCGATCCAGGCGGCGTGGAGCCAGTCTGGCGAATCCCTGGCCAGCCTATGCGACAAATGTGTGAGCATCGACCCGGCCAGCCGCACGCAGCCGTCAGCCGACCGTGTGAGTGCCTATCAACACGCCTACGAGCGCTATCAACAACTCGTGGCAACCCTTTAAGAGCGAACGACTATGTATCTGGTGTGTGGCGAAGCGCTGTTCGATTTTTTCAGCGAAGAAGAGGCCAGCGGGCAGGCTTCCAAGGTCAACTACAAGGCGATTGCCGGTGGCTCGCCGTTCAACGTGGCGGTGGGCCTGCGCCGTCTCGGTATCGAGGCCGGGCTGTTCGGCGGGTTGTCGACCGACTTCCTGGGGCGCCGCTTGTTGCAGGTGCTCAAGGACGAAGGCGTACGCGAGGACTTCCTGGTGGAATTCGCCGCGCCCACCACCCTGTCGATGGTTGCCGTGGGCGCCAACGGCTCACCGCAGTACAACTTTCGCGGTGAAGGCTGTGCCGACCGGTTGCTGGAAATGGCCCACTTGCCCGCGCTGGGCGCTGATATTCGCGGGCTGCACATCGGTTCGTTCTCGCTGGTGGTGCAACCCATCGGCGATACCCTGCTGAGCCTGGTCAAGCGCGAAAGCGGCAAGCGCCTGATCAGCCTCGACCCCAACGTGCGGCTCAACCCGCAGCCGGATATCCAGCTGTGGCGCGACCGCGTGGCTGAGCTGGTCAAGCATGCCGACCTGATCAAGGTCAGCGACGAAGACCTGCACCTGCTCTACCCCGACCAGTCGCCGGAAAGCGTGCTGCGGGGTTGGCTGCAACACCGTTGCCAGTTGGTGTTCCTCACCCGTGGCGGTGACGGCGCCAGTGTGTTCAGCCGCCAGCACGGCAACTGGTCGCAACCGGCCGTCAAGGTGGTGATGGCTGATACGGTGGGTGCCGGAGATACCTTCCAGGCGGCGTTGATTGCCTGGTTGACCGAGCAGCAATTGGATTCGGTGGAAGGGCTGCAACAGCTGACCCGCCCACAGATCGACAGCATGCTCGGTTTTGCCATCCGCGCCGCTGCCCTGACGTGCAGCAAGACCGGGCCGGACCTGCCCTACCGCCGCCAATTGGATTCATGAAGGTTTTGTCAGCCAGGAAAAAATTAATCGATGGTTAATCGCGTCGGTCGACAGTGAAGTCGAACCCTTTGCGGAGCACCATCATGAAACTTCGTAGTTTATTACTCACCGGCACACTGGCCTTGGCAGCTGTCTCGGGCATGGCACAGGCCGATATCCAACAGACGGCAACCAAACCCGTGCCTTATCAATACGGAATGCCGTTGAATATCGACAAAGTGATCGCAATGCACGAAACCGACACCAACGAGTGCAAGGTCATCAACGCGGATATCAAGTTCGTGGACAAGGCCGGCAAAGTGGAAGACGTGAGCTACCGGAAAATGTCCGAAGCCTGCGATTTCCAGAATTGAACCGTTGCAACATCAAGGCCTCGACCTGAGGAGATGTTGGGCCTGGCGTTTATCCAGGCCCACAGGTCGTCGGTGACTCAACCTCAAGCGTCAACCTAGTGATAACCACGCCCACCTACGCGTTGCAGCGCGGGTGCGTGGGTGTGCTTGAGGTCTTCGCGCAACCCGGTGATCAGGTTGCAAATCGCTCGACTGCTGTCGAGCTTGTCCGCGTTTATCCCTTTGACTTCCAAATCCACCCGATCACGGTCGCGGTCATCAAAGACTTTGATCGTCAGCGAAGCATCTTCGGCTTTGGTGCACTCGCACCGTTTGGGCAGGAAACTTCCTTCAATAATGCTGCGAAGTTCTAATTCCGAAAGCATGGCCAACCTCTCCTTTCATGAGACTGCCAACAGGTTATTGTGTGTCTGGCAGGCGCGTGCCTGCCACGTCTTGCCGACCCTGGAAGACGCTTACCCTCATGAGCCTACTCGGCAAATTCCACTCTCGTTGTAACCTTTCCTCATAAGTACTCCAGTGAGTTATATAAGTTAGGCGGCCTTGCGTTTACGTCGTGTAAATCATCGGCGAAATGCGCCGATTAAACGTTTAATCATGGCCATTGTGTTAAACGACACCTTGTGCAGCGACTCTTTCAGCAACATGTCGCAAACTATCAAAGTTGATATTCGCCCCTGAGTTCACCGCCACCAGGGTTTGTTCGCGCACGCCACGTTGCGCGACGTATCGACGGATACCGGCCACCGCCAACGCACCGGAAGGCTCGGTGATGGAACGGGTGTCGTCGTAGATCAGCTTGATAGCGCTGCACAGTTCATCGTTACTCACGGTGATGACCTCATCCACCCAATCCCGGCAGACCTCAAACCCATATGCGCCGATCTGTGCCACCGCGGTGCCATCGGCAAACCCGTCGACGCCGGGTAGCACCACCCGCTCGCCTGCACGCAGGGCTGCCAACAGGCAACTGGAACCTTCGGGTTCGACCCCGACGATACGCACATCGGGCCGCAGGTATTTCACGTACGCCGCGATGCCGGCGATCAAGCCACCGCCACCCACCGGCACGAAAATCGCGTCCAAAGGGCCCTGCTGCTGACGCAATATTTCCATACCGACCGTACCTTGGCCGGCGATCACATCGGGGTCATCAAAGGGCGACACGAACGTGCTACCCGACATCTCGGCTAGTTGCAGCGCATGGGCCAGGGCAAACGGGAAACTCTCCCCGTGCAGCACCGCTTCGGCGCCTCGGGAGCGCACACCCAGCACCTTCAACTCCGGCGTGGTGCACGGCATGACGATGCGCGCCTTGATCCCCAGTTCCCGCGCTGCCAGCGCCACACCCTGGGCGTGGTTGCCCGCCGACGCTGTCACCACGCCCCGGGATTTCTGTTCCGCCGTGAGTTGCATCAGCTTGTTGTAGGCACCCCGAATCTTGAAGGAAAACGTGGGTTGCAGGTCTTCGCGCTTGAGCAGCACCTGGTTGCCCAGCAACGCCGACAGCGCCGGCGCGAGTTGCAAAGGCGTACGTACCGCCAGGTCATAGACCGGAGCCGCGAGGATCTTTTTCACGTAATGCTCAAGCAGGCCCGTGTCGGCGTTTTGGGTACTCATGGGTGTCTCCTGGTATTTTGCAGGGGCCCAGGAGTCGGAAAAACAAAACCCGCCTCTAGGGCGGGTTTGGGTGCAGCCGTGTGC
>NZ_JBOICG010000214.1:0-9804 GCF_050739995.1 Pseudomonas sp.
CTTTTTGCCCGCCCTTCAAGGAAGCCGTTGTTGATGAATCAACCCGCCACCAAAGTCCTGGTCATTGGTTACGTCTGGCCGGAACCCCGTTCCTCGGCCGCAGGCGGGCATATGATGCAAATTCTCGAGAGCTTTCTTACGCAAGGTTGGGACATTACCTTCAGCAGCCCGGCGACCATCGGCGAGCACAAGGCCGACCTGCCCGCCTTAGGCATCAGCGAATGCGCCATCGCGTTGAATAACAGCAGTTTCGATGACTTTATCCGCGAGCTTGCCCCGGAAATCGTCCTGTTCGACCGTTTCATGATGGAAGAACAATTCGGCTGGCGCGTCGAGAAATGCTGCCCGGATGCTCTGCGCGTACTGGAAACCTCCGATCTGCAAAGCCTGCGCGACGCACGCCATCAACGCCTCAAGGACTGCCTCAAGGCCAATCCCGACAGTGATGACTTCAGCGCGCTCTTTACCCCTGCCCTCCAGCAGGAATTCGAACGGATGGCCGACACGGACCTTGCCAAGCGCGAGATCGCCGCGATCTATCGCTGTGACATCAGCCTGATGATTTCCGACGTGGAAATCCGCCTGCTCACCGAACAGTTCAAGGTGCCGCCTGCCCTGCTCCACTGGTGCCCTTTAATGATGGAGCCGCCCACCGAGCCTTTTGCGCCTTTTGAAGACCGTGCGCACTTCCTCAGCATCGGCAACTTCCGTCACGCGCCGAACTGGGATGCGGTGCTATGGATGAAAAACCGTCTCTGGCCGTTGATCCGCCAGCAACTGCCCGGCGCCCAGCTGCATATCTACGGCGCCTACACCCCGCCCAAGGCCACGGCCTTGCACAACCCGGCGCAAGGTTTCCATGTGATGAACTGGGCCGAAGATGCCCTGCAAGTGATGACCGCGGCGCGCATCTGCCTGGCGCCGTTGCGGTTTGGCGCCGGGATCAAGGGCAAGTTGGCGGATGCCATGCTCTGCGGCACACCGAATGTCACGACGCCCATCGGCGCCGAAGCCATGGGCGACGAACAACCATGGCCCGGTGTGATCGAACACAACGTTCCCGCGTTGGCAGCGGCAGCCGTGGCGTTGTACCAGGATCGCGAGCGCTGGACCCAGGCCCAGGAAAACGGTCGCCAACTGCTGGCCCGGCGTTACGACCAGAACGTCCACGGGCCGGCATTGGTAGCGTGCCTCGAGCACTGCCGCAGCCGTCTTGCCGAGCATCGCCGCAACAACTTCACCGGCAGCATGCTGCGTCACCATGCCCACAAAAGCACCCAGTACATGTCCCAGTGGATCGAGGCGAAAAACCGCGTGCTTTAAACGCCGACGCTGGCGAGGTTGCACGCAAGGGGGCATTATCCTACGCAGCAACCACAATAAAGCGACGGCAGCATGACCCGAGCAACGCGCATCACCGACCCTTCCTACGAGCTGATGGACGACCACAACGGCCTGTCCATCATCTATCGCCAACACGGTTTCCCCTGCCCGCTGGTGCGTTGGCACTTCCACAAGGAATACGAGCTGCACCTGATCATCGCCAGTTCCGGCAAAGTGTTTATCGGCGACTACATCGGCAACTTCTACCCGGAAAGCCTGTTCCTCACCGGCCCCAACTTGCCCCACAACTGGATCAGCCAGGTGGAAGAAGATGAAGTGGTGCCCAAGCGCGACATGCTGGTGAACTTTACCGATGAGCTGTTCGAGAATGGCAGCCAGACCTTCGCTGAACTCAAGCCCCTGGCGCAGTTGCTGGAGCGAGCGCAGTACGGCATCGAGTTTCGCTGCAAAAAAACCATTGCCCAGGCGATAACCCTGATGCAGCGCATTGAGGATGCCAAGGGCATAGCGCGCCTGGGGCACTTCTTTATTTTGCTGGAGGTGCTGAATGCGTGCGAGGACTACCAGTTACTGTCAGGGGTGACCACCCCACAACTGGCGGACGAGCACAGCATCGACCGTACCAACCGCGCGGTGGACTACATCTTTGCCCACTACGCCCGTGAGTTGCCGTTGGAAGAAGTGGCAGACTACCTGGGGATGAAACCCACGTACTTTTCCCGAGTCTTCAAGCAAGCCACCGGACGCACCTTCGTCGAGTTCGTCAACCGCCTGCGCATCAGCAAGTCCTGCGAGTTGCTCGCCGATGGCGAAAAACCCGTGACCGATGTGTGCTTCGAATCAGGCTTCAACAATATTTCCAACTTCAATCGGCGCTTTCAGCAGCTCAAGGGCATGACGCCGTCGCACTACAGGCGGTTGGTGGTGCAACGGTTGACGGAGCAAAACCTGGCTTGACCGCTCGTCGCCACTGTCAACTTTGACAGCTATACGCGTCACCTTGTGGGGGTGTGTGATTTCCTTGCCCGGTTTCTTCCCTGTACAAGGAACGCCTCCCATGAAAAAACTCACCCCCTCCGACAGCCCCAGCCCGATCTGCAAGCCTCATCACCACCAACCCCCGAATACCGTCGACGACCTCCTCCCGCCCATCGTCAGTGATGCGGTGCGCCCGATAGATGGGGCTGAACGCGGGCTGGGGATTCGACACATCGAGCCCTGGCTTATTGTTCATATACTGCCTTGGGGTCAACTCAAAGCAGGCGATATTTTCAAGGTATACATGGGAAGCTTTACGTTTGCCCTCGCATCGGATGAGGTCCGAAAGGAGGATCTGGATAACACGGATTTCACTCTGGTAATCGATCAGAGCCTGGTACCGAGAGGTTATGTCTACCCTTGTTTTGCAGAAGTCATTCGATTTGGTAGTGGTACTCCCAGCAACTCCCCCTGGCAAACCTGGTATACCAAAACTACCCGTCCAGGCGGGCTTAGCACCAACCCCTACTATCACTCCAGGCTGATCCTCCACCTGCCACCTGGCCTGGAGAATGGTGGCGTGCTTGACCCTGAGGGGGCCGAGGACGGCGTTGACTTGACGATCGATCCTTACCCGAATATGACGTTGGGAGACACCATCGAAGTGTGGTGGAACGGTCACCCCGTATTCCTGGAGATTGATCAAGACCACCTCGACGGTCTCGATCCTATTGTCGTACACGTACCAGAACAAACCATCATTGACGGGGGCAGTGGCGTGGTGGTGATTTATTTCCGGATCTTCGACACGGTGTTCAACTTTTCGGGGGAAGTGCCGCAGTGGTCGAAACCTGTGAATGTGGATGCCGACCTGGACCCGAACGAACTCGAACGGCCGCACCTGGTGGTCAATGGGCATTCAGTCACTGAGGTCAATATAGACACCGTGGGAGATGGGCAGTACCAAGCGGAGGTATACGTTCCCAGAAGGCTACCCAATGGTACAACTACACCTGTCGGCGCGTTAATCCACATGACAGTCGTTGTGTTCGATGCCGATGGGGGAAGCACTACCACCCCGTTGCCAGCGTTCCCCGCTCGAATCGGCCTGTCGGCCACCACTGACCTGGACAGTGAACTCATTGAAATGGCGGTCAATGGCCACGTGCAATTGCGCTACACATTGACAACAGCCACTGGCACCCCCCTCGGCACCTCCCGGCGCTTGAACGTGGCAGTCTCCGGCACGAGGAAATCCATGCCGGCGATGACCATCGATCCCATCGAAGGAGACACTATAGACCCGGAGATCGCCTTTTTTCGGGCCATTTTCCCCAAATTCTCGCCCTACGACGCCGACTGGAACGTGACGTTCCGCATGGAAGCGATAACGCCTGAAGGCAGGCTCATTGAGTACGAAGAGGAACTACTGGCAGGTGCCAAAGAACCCCCGCCGCTCCCCCGCATAGTGCGCAAGGATCAGTTCGAGCGCTTCATCGGGCTGCCAACGGTTCGGGTGTTCTACCTCGTCCAAGACGACCAAAAGCTGATCATGGCCCCCGGCATCCAGACGGTACGCAAGTCCGACGTTCTGGAAGTGCGGATCGGCGCCGTTACACGCACCATGCCGCCGCCTCAACTGCAATATCTCGACCCGTTCAACAACCTGGACCCTGATAGCATTATCGGGGGCAGCCTCAATCTGACCTTGACTGAAACGCGCACCCTTCCGGGTGACATTTTCACTTGGTCATGGCAGGGCTCTAATAGCAGCGGCGGTACCGTCGGCGATGACGTGAAACTCAACCCAGGAACTGCTGGCAAACCCGTCGTAATCCCGATAGACGCGAAATATGCCATCGCCAATAACAATGGCGAAATTCGCCTGAGCTACACATTGCTCCCGGCGGATGACGGCCCGAGACGTTACTCGGAACTCTTAATTGTCACCGTGGGAAAAGCACTGACGCTGCTGCGGCCGGAAGTACTGCAAGCCACCCGCTATCCCGACCAACTTGCGGCGCTCGCCGCATTACATGGCGCGACTATCGAGGTCCAGTACCCACAGATGACACCCAGCCATCGTATTGAAGCCTGCTGGTCCGGCATTCCGGGCATTGGTACGTATTGCGAGACCAAGGATGGCAATACCTCGAAAGTCCTGCACTTCGAAATCGACCCCGAGGTGGTGGGTGCCAACATCCAGGCGCAAGGGCATTTTATTCAGGTGCAGTACTTCGTGATCCAGGGCCAACATAGAAAGCCTTCACCCGTGTTGAACCTGGAGTTACTGCCACCGCCGCTACCCAAATCCTATCTTGAAGGCCACTCCCTGGATGCTGTGCTGGATATCAGTACCTTGAAAGGGACCGAGCGCGCCCTTGTCGATCCCTGGCCTTTTATCCATCACTTCCAGTGGGCATGGTTTGATATGCTCGGCACTTACGCAGACGACAGTCCCTTCTACCACGCCTTTTACTACCCCAGCCTGGTCGGATTGGACGGCGAGCAGAACGGCCTTCATCCATTGGCGCCCATTTCGGAATTACGCAAGCTCAAGGACGGTACGCAGGTGAGCATGCGCTGCGCAGTGACGTTTGACCAAAGCACCGATTTGTCCAACGCTGTGTGGTTTCCGCAGCGCAACTATACGGTCCAGGCCTTACCTGCACAGTACCCTGTGCCTGTTCTGGCAGAAGCAAGCGGCTCCGGAACGCTGGTTACGTTGGCGCCAAAGAACGCAGAAAACGGGGCTCATGTGCAAGTGAGCTATATCCCGATGGCGCTCACCGACAAAATCTACCTGGAGGTCTTGGGCACCCCTGGTCGGGGCTCGACTGTGATCGGACCGCTATCTGGAACATCCAATGGCACCGTAATCGTTCCCCTGGACGCAGCACTGATTGCCGCGAATATCGGCAATACGCGTACCCAATTCACGATCAGGTACACGGTAACCAAAGGCCTGGATACTCGGCCCTCAACCTTGCTTACGGTCAATCTTGAACCGCTATCCCAGGCTGATCTGAAAAACACCGTTATTAAGATCGATGAGGCTAATGCAAGCAATGTAATCAATTTAGACACATTGGTCGGCAATGCCACAGCCAGGGTGACGACCTGGCCGTTCATTGCCAGGTACCAGCCGGTGTGGCTCAGGTTGTTCGGCACAGATCCCAATGGTAAGGCACACAACCTGACACTGCTTGATGGTTCCAACAACGGTGCGGTTGACGCTGCTTGGATCAACCAGGGTTATCACCTGGAACAGGTACTGAATAGTTATCTGGGCGATCTTGGACACAACAGCCTACTGACGATGGAGTTGAAGGTCGCGCTCAATGGTGAGAAGGACGAGTTGCGGGCCATAGTATTTCCACCCACCCGGTACACCCTCTACAGCGTGATGGTCCACAACTGCACGTCGTTCACCGATAACTACATGAATTTCTGGCTCAGTAAATAGCCTGACTCGGGCATACGACGCGAACCCAACGCTAACTTTTTCTGGCAGTCAGGCCCCAATACAGGCAACGGTGTAGAACTCAGCAAAACCTTTACACCCGCGGCGGCGGGGTACTACAGAGTCAAGTTCAGGTGCCGGATCAGCAAGTTCGCCGCTATTGGTGGGCCGACGTTTGTCGAGATCCACTTAGGCACATTGAAAAATACGTTTAATGTGCCTGCCATTAATACCTGGCTCAACGCCGATATTGTGCTCGGTTATTTGCCCGGCCAGCCGTTCACAGCCTCGATAGCCTTCAAGAACCCAACCACCAACGGGCTTTATGACCTGGATGATATTTGCATTATCCAGACGCCCTATCCGATCTGACATAAAAGCAAGCAGGGATCAGTACTCGTACTGATCCCTGCACATTCATAGTGGTAAAACCAAGTCCCTGTGAATATTTCAGGGTAAGACACACCTCTGCAACTTTTCATCAAACTCGTGCCCATTCGGGCAAGTGTAGGGGTATTGAATCCATCTATTAATATTAGCGTTCCATACACACCGGTAATACCCACCTACCCTATCGGTACTTTTAAAATAACCAGCCTGGGTACAAGGAGGCTCTCGTGATTCCGGGGGCTCCGTCGTGCAGGCACTGATAGAAACGGCGATGACCAAGCCCAATGCAATTTTATAGAGCGTGGCGTTTTTGAAGCGTCGTTGGGAACCGTTCATAAACATCTCCTGGTTAGGTTTTGCCAAACCATTAACCCTCCCCGCTTTTCAGGCGTCTACTGTCAAAACTAACAGGTAGGCACGCTCACACGCACCACGGGCCGCCCGGCATCAATAGTGCAAAAAAGTATCAGCCCCAGTGCTCCCAAGGATTTGTCACAGCGCCATTTGAAGGCTGTAATCAACGCACACTCTTCCAGCTGTCGTGGGAGACACAACAACAATAACTGTCCTTCCGTAGCCCCTGGGCGCGGAGATGGAGTGCGCGATGAAGTTCACAGCAAAAGCCCTGCTTGCTTGCACCTGCATGACCCTCAGCGCCGTCAGCCTTGGCGCGCAAACCCTGACCATTGCCACCGTCAATAACAGCGACATGATCCGCATGCAGAAGCTCTCGAAAACCTTCGAGACCGAGCATCCGGAGATCAAGCTGAACTGGGTGGTGCTCGAAGAGAACGTGCTGCGCCAACGCCTGACCACCGACATCGCCACCCAAGGTGGGCAGTTCGACGTGTTGACCATTGGCATGTACGAAGCAGCACTGTGGGGTGGCAAAGGCTGGCTGGAGCCGATGACCGATCTGCCGGCGTCCTACGACCTTGACGACGTATTCCCTTCGGTACGTGATGGCCTCTCGGTCAAAGGCTCGCTGTACGCCCTGCCGTTCTACGCCGAAAGCTCGATCACCTATTACCGCACCGACTTGTTCAAAAACGCCGGGCTGACCATGCCCGAGCACCCGACCTGGACTCAGATCGGCGAATTCGCCGCCAAACTCACCGACAAGACCAAAGAACAATACGGCTTGTGCCTGCGCGGCAAAGCCGGTTGGGGCGAGAACATGGCGCTGATCACCACCCTGGCCAACGGCTACGGGGCGCGCTGGTTCGACGAGAAGTGGCAGCCGGAATTCAACGGCCCTGAATGGAAGGACGCGCTGAACTTCTACGTCGACAACATGAAGAAATCCGGCCCGCCGGGCGCTTCCAGTAACGGCTTCAACGAAAACCTGGCACTGTTCAACAGCGGCAAGTGTGCGATCTGGGTGGATGCCAGCGTGGCCGGCTCGTTCGTCACCGACAAGACCCAAAGCAAGGTAGCTGAACATGTCGGTTTCACCTTTGCCCCCCACGAAAAGACCGACAAAGGGACTTCGTGGTTGTACTCCTGGAGCCTGGCGATCCCGACCAGTTCCAAGGCCAAGGACGCCGCCAAGGTGTTCACCAGTTGGGCGACCTCCAAGGAATACAGCCAACTGGTGGCCAAGACCGACGGCATCGCCAACGTACCGCCTGGCACACGCACGTCGACCTACAGCGACGAGTACATGAAGGCCGCGCCGTTCGCCAAGGTCACCCTGGAGTCGTTGAAAGTCGCCGACCCGACCAAACCGACGCTCAAGCCGGTGCCGTATGTGGGTATCCAATTGGTGACCATTCCTGAGTTCCAGGCGATTGGTACCCAGGTCGGCAAGTTCTTCTCCGGCGCGTTGACGGGTCAACAAACGGTGGACCAAGCCTTGACCGCCGCGCAGACCACCACCGAGCGCGAGATGAAGCGGGCCGGGTATCCCAAATAACCCTGACTCACCCTCGTAAATGTGGGAACCCGCTTTATGTGGGAGCCGGGCTTGCCCGCGATAACGGTCTGTCAGTTGATGAATCTGTGTGCTGACACACCGCTATCGCCGGCAAGCCAGCTCCCACATTTGACCGTGCTCCGACTCTGGCTCTGCCTGTAATCGACTGGTTCTGATCACCATGAATACAACCACACCCAAAAACCGCCTGGCCAACCCCGGCTGGTTCCTCGTCAGCCCCTCGGTGGCTTTGTTGCTGCTGTGGATGATCGTGCCGTTGGGCATGACCCTGTACTTTTCGCTGATCCGCTACAACCTGCTCTACCCCGGTGAAAACCAGTTCGTGGGGCTGGAGAACTTCACCTACTTCATCACCGACTCGGGCTTCCTGCCCGGCGCCACCAACACCCTGTTGCTGGTCGGCAGTGTGTTGCTGATCAGCGTGGTGTTCGGCGTATTGATCAGCGCGCTGCTGGAGGCCAGTGAGTTCTTCGGCCGCGGCCTGGTGCGGGTGCTGTTGATCTCGCCGTTCTTCATCATGCCCACCGTCGGTGCACTGATCTGGAAGAACCTGATTTTCCACCCGGTGTCCGGTGTGCTCGCCGCCGTGTGGAAGCTGTTCGGTGCCGAGCCGGTGGATTGGCTGGCGCACTACCCATTGCTCTCGATCATCATCATCGTGTCATGGCAATGGCTGCCCTTCGCCATCCTGTTGTTGATGACCGCCATGCAGTCCCTCGACCAGGAGCAAAAGGAAGCCGCACGCCTGGACGGTGCCGGCGCCATCGCGATCTTCTGGCACCTGACCCTGCCCCACCTGGCCCGCCCGATTGCCGTGGTGGTGATGATCGAAACCATCTTCCTGCTGTCGGTGTTCGCCGAAATCTTCACCACCACCAACGGTGGCCCAGGCTATGCGTCGACCAACCTCGCCTACCTGATCTACAACCAGGCGCTGGTGCAGTTCGATGTGGGCATGGCTTCGGCCGGCGGCTTGATTGCCGTGGTCATTGCCAATATCGCGGCGATCATCCTGGTGCGGATGATCGGCAAAAACCTGACTGACAAGCCTTGAGGGCCGCGCCATGACGCTTCAACAATCCCGCCGCCTGCAAAGCCTGTTGCTCGGCACGTTGGCCTGGGCCATCGCGATCCTGATCTTCTTCCCGATCTTCTGGATGGTGCTGACCAGTTTCAAGACCGAAATCGACGCGTTCGCCACGCCACCGCAGTTCATCTTCACGCCAACGCTGGAGAACTACCTGCACATCAATGAGCGCAGCAACTACTTCGCGTATGCCTGGAACTCAGTGGTGATTTCCTTCAGCGCCACCGCCTTGTGCCTGCTGATCTCGGTGCCGGCCGCCTACTCGATGGCGTTCTACGAAACCCAGCGCACCAAGGGCACGCTGCTGTGGATGCTGTCGACCAAGATGTTGCCGCCCGTGGGCGTATTGATGCCGATCTACCTGTTGGCCAAGAGCTTTGGCCTGTTGGACACGCGCATTGCGCTGATCATCATCTACACCCTGATCAACCTGCCGATTGTGGTCTGGATGGTTTACACCTACTTCAAGGACATCCCCAAGGACATCCTCGAAGCCGCCCGCCTGGATGGCGCCACCTTGTGGCAGGAAATGGTCCGGGTACTGCTGCCGATCGCCAAGGGTGGCCTGGCCTCTACTGTGTTGCTGTCGCTGATCCTGTGCTGGAA
>NZ_JBOICG010000215.1:0-3764 GCF_050739995.1 Pseudomonas sp.
AGCCTGGGCCAAGTCCAGCTTTGTGGCGACTTCATTGGTGCCGGAGAGGTAATCGAACTCTGGCTCATCACCGCCCAATGCCGCATCTTCCGCCGTGAATGACGGTTCGATAGGCGGATGCTCCAGACTCTGGGACAGGCGATCCAGCTCAGCGTTGACGTCATCCAGCTCCGATGCAAAAGCATCGGGCTTGGCCGCCGACGGAGCAATAGGCTCGTCTGCCAGGGACAGGTCGAAGTCTACCGGCAATTCGAACTCGTC
Organism: Pseudomonas sp.; assembly: GCF_050739995.1. Classification (GTDB taxonomy): domain Bacteria; phylum Pseudomonadota; class Gammaproteobacteria; order Pseudomonadales; family Pseudomonadaceae; genus Aquipseudomonas. The sequence goes on from NZ_JBOICG010000215.1 coordinate 262, forward strand.
CAGCGCGGCAGGTGTCAAGGTTGGCGGCTCAACCGCTGGCACGCTCTTCATTGAGTCTTCAAGCCCCGAGAGAAAATCATCATCGGTCTGCGAGGATGGCGGATCAAGCTGCAGGTCCAGGTCGAAGTCCGACAAGTCGTCCGCACCGGTCTTGGCTTCAGTCTGCTGCTGCAGAAGTGCCTCGAACGTCTGTTGATCCGCCTTGACCTCGGCTGGCGACACGGCCTTCAGGTCGTCCAGGCTCAAGTCGAAATCCGTGTCAAAAGGCTCTGGTTCCGGGGCTGGAGCGGCTGGTTTGTCTTCCAACAGGTCCTTGACGTACTGCGCATCCAGGGCTGCCGCTGCGACAGCAGCACTGACACCCGCCGCCAGCACGGCCATGGCCGGAAAACGGCTCTTGAGCTGCTCGACCTGGGCATGGTTCTCACCATTGGCCACCAGCTGACGTTCCTGGGTGACAAAACCGTCCTTGTCGTTTTGCAGGCCGTAGACTTCCATCAGCTTCAAACGCAAGTCGCTGCGCTTGGGCTCATGCTTGATCGCCTGTTCCAGCACGTCAGCGGCCTGGTTCAGGTGGCCGCGGTCAATATGGGATTGGGCCTGGGCCAACGCATCGCCGGCGTTTTCCGGGGCAACGGCTACGGCCAACGGGGCCAGCACGGAAGCCACCGTGGGCGCCACAACGGGCTCAACCACCGGCGCGGGTGCCGGAGCAGCCGCCAGCTTGACGCTCGGCGGTGGTACTTCCAGACCTTCAAAACTGTCAGGTGGCAAGTCATGGTCGATATTCGGCGCGAACGCCGGCTCTTCGGCCAGGGCCCGCGCCATGCGCAGGTGCTTTTCTTCTTCACGCCGGGCATTGCGATGGCGCGCCCACAGCAGCAGAAGCAACAACACCACCAGGCCCGCCGCACCACCCACTACCCCCAACACAATCGGATTGGTCAGCAGTTCGTTGAATTTCCCTTCGGTACTGGCAGGCGCTGCGTCAGTCTTGGCCGCTTCAGGAGCTGGCGTCGGGGCTACGGGTGCCACAGGCGTCGTCGGTGCAGCCGCTGGCTCACCGGCCAATTGAGCTGGCATCGCTGCCGTCGCTGCGGCGACCGGGTCACCTTTCTCCGCCTGCAACCTGGCCAATTGATCATTTTTCAGCTGAATCAGCTTTTGCAGTTTGTCCAACTGGCTTTGCAGGTCTGCCGCCCGGCTTTTCAGTTCGGCATTGTCGCGGCGAGTGGTGTCCAGCTCTTCCTGGGTCATTGCCAGTTTGTCGCTCAGCGCCCGGCTATCACCGGCCTTGCCCTTGGCACCCTTCTTGGCGGACTCAGCCGAGACCAGGCTCAAGTTGTCCTTGCCCGTGGTACCCGACGGAGCATTGCCCGCCTCGGTGCGCTTGGTGGCGTCCAATTGAGGCTTGCCCGCCGCCGCTTGATTGGTCGCGGTGCGACGCCCCTGGCGCCACGCCGTGTTTTGCGCGCTCACTTCGGCAATGGCTTGCGACTGCGGCAGGCTGGTCGCTTGCACACGGTCCGGCAGGCGCAGGACCTGACCGGTCTTCAGGCGGTTGATATTGCCATCGATAAACGCATCGGGGTTAAGCGCCTGGATCGCCAGCATGGTTTGCTGGACCGACGCGCCATTGCGATTCTTCTCGGCAATTTCCCACAATGTGTCGCGGGAGGTGGTGGTGTGCTGTGCGGGCTTGCTACTGGCAGGCGCAGCGCCAGTCGGCGCGCTCAGGCGCGGCGCGGGCGCGCTGGCAACCGGTGCCGGCTGATCAAACTTGGCCGGATCGAGCAGCACGCTGTAGTCACGCATCAAACGGCCATTGGGCCATTGCACCTGCAACAGGAAGCGTACGTAGGAATCCGGCAGCGGCTTGTTGGACGTGACACGCACCACACTGCGGCCATTGGGGTTAACCACCGGAGTGAACGTCAGGTCATCGAGAAACGCCTGGCGATCCACACCGGCATCCACAAACGCCTGGGACGAAGCCAGGCTCGGTGTGATCTCGGACGCCGTAAGGCCACCGACATCGAGCAATTCGATCTCCACCGACAGGGGCTGGTTCAGCTTCGACTTGAGGGTCATCTCCCCAAGCTGCAGCGCCTGCGCCATACCGGAGGACAGCGCCGAGGCGGCCGCTATTGCTAACACCAGTTTGCGAACTTGAACCATAGCCTCATCCTTTGTCTGAACACTCCCCGGCCTGCGAGAAGGTTGGTAACCGCTGCCATAAGGCATGGCGAGCCGATAGGTCACCGACGCGCTTCTATTCCGCTTCGGGCCAAGCATAGCGCTTGGCTAGAATCAATCTACAAATTGCCGCCAAGTATCTTTTACACAAGGCGTTTTATCAACAACTGCGCCAGCTGTACGGCGTTGAAGGCCGAGCCTTTGCGTACGTTATCTGACGTCAGCCACAGATTTAGTTCCGCCGGGTCGTCCACGCCAGCGCGAACCCGTCCTACGTACACCACATCCTGGCCAACCGCATCGCCCACCGCCGTTGGGTAATCGCCCTCCTCCACAAGTTCGATTCCAGGTGCTGCGTCCAAAGTGCGATTGACGGCCACAAGATCGACCGGCGCGCCCAGTTGCAACGAGACAGTCAGGCTATCGCCAAAAAACACCGGGGCTTGAACGCAGGTGGCGGAAATTTTCAGCAAAGGCATTTCCAATACTGCGCGCAGTTCGTGGACGAGGCGTTTCTCCAAGGCTGTATGTCCTTGGGCATCCGGGGTGCCAACCTGGGCCAGCAGGTTGAAGGCCATTTGCCGATCGAAAAACTGCGGTTCCAGCGGACGCACATTCAGCAGCTCGGCGGTTTGCCGGGCCAATTCACTGACGGCCTCGCGACCCTGGGCAGATACCGCCAGGTTGGCAGTGACGCTGACGCGCTGGATCTCCAGCATGCCACGCAGCGGCGCGAGCACCACGGCCAGGTTGGTCGCCGACGGGCTTGGGCTACCGAGCTGGAAGGGCTTTTTCAAACCATCGAGAACATGGGCATTGGCTTCCGGCACGACTTGAGGCGCCTGATCGGCGGGCAAGGCACCGGACAGGTCGATCACCGAGCAGCCGGCCGCAGCAGCACGCGGGGCGAAACTCAGCGTTACCGCCGGGCCTGCCGCAAAGAACGCCAGCTGCGCCTTGCTGAAGTCGAACTCATCGACTTCCTTGACCCGCACGTTCTTGCCGCGAAACGGCACCGATGCGCCTGCGGAATTGCTGCCCGCCAGCAGATAAAGAGTGCCCACCGGGAAGTCCAGCTCTTCGAGGATCTGCACCAAGGTTTCACCAACGGTGCCGGTGGCGCCGATCACGGCGATTTCAAAGGTCTGGGTCATGGGGGCTGCCTCGGGCATTGCGGGGGGAGCGGCACTTTACCGGGTGGCTGGGGGTGAGGCAATTAACCTAGCTTTTGCGGCATGGCCGATGGCCCCATCGCGGGCAAGCCCGCTCCCACATTTTGATTTGTGAACACATTCAAAGTGTGGGAG
>NZ_JBOICG010000216.1:0-5029 GCF_050739995.1 Pseudomonas sp.
ACACAAGCCAGCTCTCACATTCAGCTCGGTGTCAGTCCCAAGAATCGCGTGATCTCCTCACGCTGGGCCAACGCATCCCGCCTGCCCAATTCAATCAACTCGCTGCAATACCCAGCCTCGAACAGCAAGTAGCTCAACACCCCCGCCCCGCTGGTCTTGGTCGCTCCCGGCCCACGCAAGAACAAACGCAACGCCGCCGGCAACTCCTGGCGATGCCGTGCCGCGATTTCATCGATGGGCTGGCTCGGCGCAATCACCAACACCTCCACAGGCGCCAACTCTGGCGCAACATGGCTGAACCGGTTCAAACGCTCCAGCAGCTCGATATCACTCTCCAGGCTGTCGATGAACGTGCTGTTGAGCATGTGCCCACCAATCTGCGCCAGCGTCGGTTGCTGACCGGTGTAGGTGCGCTGCGTCGCGGGTTCGTTACCCCGTGGATTGCCACTCACGCCCACCACCAGTACTCGGCTGGCGCCCAGGTGCAAGGCTGGGCTGATCGGCGCTGACTGGCGCACCGCGCCGTCACCGAAATATTCCTGGCCAAGTTTCACCGGGGCAAACAACAAGGGGATGGCAGAGCTGGCCAGCAGATGTTCGACGCTGAGTTGCGTGGGCAAACCAATACGCCGGTGACGCAGCCAGGTATCGATGAGGCGCCCCCCCTGATAGAAAGTCACCGCTTGCCCGGACTCGTAGCCAAAGGCCGTCACCGCCACTGCATGCAGATGCCTTTTGCGGATGGCCTCATCGATGCCGTGCAGGTGCAGTTTGTCGTTGAGCAGATCCCGCAGCGGCGCGCTGTTGAGCAACGCCACCGGCACCTGGGCGCCCAGGCCCAGCAGGCTATGAATGAAAAAGCGGCCGGCCTGGCGGATCACGCCCGGCCAGTCGCTGCGCAGGACCAGATGGCTGCGAAAGCCCTGCCAGAAGGCGGTGAGGCGTTGGATGGCTGCGGCGAAGTCTGTCGCCCCGCTGGCCAGGCTCACCGCGTTGATCGCCCCGGCGGAGGTGCCGACAATCACCGGAAAAGGGTTGGGGGCTCCGGGCGGCAACAGCTCGGCAATCGCCGCCAACACCCCCACCTGATACGCCGCTCGCGCCCCGCCGCCGGAAAGAATCAAGCCTGTGACCGGTTCAACTGGGCGCATTGCGTCACTCCATGTGGGAAAGGTAGGGCTTACCGACGGCGTTTCTCGTACAGCTTAGGCTCACCCGGCGGCCGGCTCTTGAAGCGGCGATGGGTCCACAGGTACTGCTCGGGGCATTCGCGCACCGAAGCTTCGACCCACTGGTTGATACGCAGGCAGTCGGTCTCATCGGTTTCGCCGGGGAAGTCGGTCAGCGGCGGGTGAATCACCAGGCGATAGCCGCTGCCATCGGCCAGGCGCTCCTGGGTGAACGGCACTACCAGCGCCTTGCCCAGGCGCGCGAATTTGCTGGTGGCGGTGACGGTGGCGGCCTGGATACCGAACAGCGGCACGAAGATGCTTTGTTTGGCGCCGTAGTCCTGGTCCGGTGCGTACCAGATGGCGCGGCCGGCGCGCAGCAGCTTGAGCATGCCGCGTACGTCGTCGCGCTCTACCGCCAGGGAGTCGAGGTTATGCCGCTCGCGGCCACGGCGCTGGATAAAGTCGAACAGCGGGTTGCCGTGCTCGCGGTACATACCATCGATGGTGTGCTTCTGCCCAAGCAACGCGGCGCCGATTTCCAGAGTGGTGAAGTGCAGGGCCATCAGGATCACGCCCTTGCCTTCCAGCTGTGCCTGCTTGAGATGCTCCAACCCTTCGACATGGGCCAGCCGTGCCAGGCGCGGCTTGGCCCACCACCAGCTCATGGCCATTTCAAAGAAAGCGATGCCGGTGGAGGCAAAGTTTTCCTTGAGCAGGTGCTGACGTTCCTGGGAGGTTTTTTCCGGGAAACACAGTTCCAGGTTGCGTGCGGCAATGCGGCGGCGATCGCCGGCCACGCGGTACATGCCCGCGCCCAATAAACGACCAATGGTCAACAGCGCTCGGTACGGCAACTGAGTGATCAGCCATAGCAGGCCGAGCCCCAGCCATAAAAGCCAAAAACGCGGGTGAAGAAATACAGCTCGAAAACGCGGGCGATCCATTACAGATTCCGGTAAAGACATGGGCCGCGCATTCTACAACGGTTCGACTCGGCTTGCGGCCCGCGGATGTTCTCGTTATAAGTCTCGACACTTTTCGTGACAAGCCGCTTTTGCCGACCATGAGCCAAACCGAACCGCTAGACCAAGATCCCGTGTTCCAGCTGAAAGGCAGCATGCTCGCCATCACCGTGCTGGAACTCGCCCGCAATGACCTCGACGCCCTGGACCGCCAACTGGCCGCCAAGGTCGCCCTGGCACCGAACTTTTTCAACAATGCCCCCTTGGTATTGGCCCTCGACAAGCTGCCAGCCGGCCAGGGTGCCATCGACTTGCCCGGGCTGATGCGTGTCTGCCGTTCCCATGGCCTGCGAACGCTGGCGATTCGTGCCAGCCGTATCGAAGATATTGCCGCAGCCATCGCTATTGAACTGCCAGTATTGCCGCCATCCGGTGCCCGAGAACGTCCGCTTGACCCGAACGAAGGCGAAGTGAAGAAAAAACCGGAAAAACCAGCGGAGCCGCTGATCAAGCCGACAAAGATCATCACCTCCCCCGTACGGGGCGGGCAGCAGATTTACGCCCAGGGTGGCGACCTGGTGGTGGTCGCGCCGGTCAGTCCGGGTGCGGAACTTCTGGCCGATGGCAACATCCATGTATACGGCCCGATGCGCGGACGTGCCCTCGCCGGCATCAAGGGAGATACCAAGGCCCGTATTTTTTGCCAGCAGTTGACCGCTGAGCTAGTGTCCATCGCAGGCCAGTACAAGGTTTCAGAAGATTTGCGCCGTGATCCGCTGTGGGGGGCCGGGGTGCAGGTCAGCCTGTCGGGCGATGTGTTGAACATCATCCGTCTTTAACGGATACTGCCGCATTTTCCAAGCATCTCTAGACTCTGATAGCACAGCGAAACCGGCAAGACTTGCGTAGGAAAATTGAAGACTGGTGTTTCCCCTGCGGAAACCACAGTTTTTTTCCTACAAAGGCTGTCCGCCTGCAGCGAGTTCCAAGAGATGTTTTTCAGGGGCTGAAAAGTCCTTTTTCCTTAGGGGTGAAACACCTTGGCCAAGATTCTCGTGGTTACATCCGGCAAGGGTGGTGTGGGTAAGACCACCACCAGCGCCGCTATCGGTACCGGTCTCGCTCTGCGCGGCCATAAAACAGTTATCGTCGACTTCGACGTCGGCCTGCGTAACCTCGACCTGATCATGGGCTGCGAACGCCGTGTGGTGTACGACTTCGTCAACGTGGTCAACGGCGAAGCCAACCTGCAACAGGCCCTGATCAAGGACAAGCGCCTTGAGAACCTGTACGTGCTGGCCGCCAGCCAGACCCGTGACAAAGACGCGCTGACCAAAGAAGGCGTAGGCAAAGTCCTGGCCGAGCTGAAAGAGACGTTCGAATACGTAGTTTGCGACTCGCCGGCGGGTATCGAAACCGGTGCTCACCTGGCGATGTACTTCGCCGATGAAGCCATCGTGGTCACCAACCCGGAAGTTTCCTCGGTACGTGACTCGGACCGTATGCTGGGCCTGTTGGCCAGCAAGTCCCAACGCGCCGAAAAAGGCGAAGACCCGATCAAGGAGCACTTGTTGCTCACCCGTTACAACCCTGAGCGCGTCAGCAACGGCGAAATGCTCGGTGTTGAAGACGTGAAGGAAATCCTCGCAGTGACCCTGCTGGGCGTCATCCCGGAATCCCAGGCAGTCCTGAAGGCTTCCAACCAGGGTGTTCCGGTCATTCTCGACGACCAGAGCGACGCCGGCCAGGCGTACAGCGACGCCGTCGATCGCCTGCTGGGCAAGTCCGTGGAACATCGCTTCCTCGATGTCAAGAAGAAGGGATTCTTCGAGCGTATCTTTGGAGGCAACTAAACAATGAAATTTCTCGACTTCTTTCGCGCCAACAAAAAGCCAACGACCGCGTCGGTAGCGAAAGAGCGTCTACAGATCATCGTGGCGCACGAACGCGGCCAACGCAGCACGCCGGACTACCTGCCAGCCTTGCAGAAGGAACTGGTTGAGGTAATCCGCAAATACGTCAATATCGGCAACGATGACGTGCATGTCGCTCTGGAAAATGACGGCAGCTGCTCGATTCTGGAACTCAATATCACCCTGCCTGATCGTTGATCGAAAGGGCGGTCGTCACGGCGGCTCGGTCACCCTGATCCCTTTTTTGGGAACCGGGTGGGCGAGCCGCCGTTGGCGTTTGTAACGAGGCTGTTTAATGCCGCTGTCCAATATTCATATCCTGCATCAGGACGACGCTGTCCTGGTGGTGAACAAGCCGACCCTGCTGCTCTCGGTGCCCGGCCGGGCCGATGACAACAAGGATTGCCTGATCACCCGCCTGCAGGAAAACGGCTACCCCGAAGCCCGTATCGTCCATCGTCTGGATTGGGAAACTTCAGGGATCATCCTGCTAGCCCGGGACGCCGACACCCACCGCGAACTGTCCCGCCAGTTTCACGACCGCGAAACCGAAAAAGCCTACACCGCACTGGCTTGGGGCCAGCCGGCGCTGGACAGCGGCAGCATCGACCTGCCCCTGCGCTACGACCCGCCGACCAAACCACGCCACGTGGTGGACCACGAGTTCGGCAAGCATGCGCTAACGTTCTGGAAAGTGCTGGAGCGCTGTGACGACTGGTGTCGTGTGGAGCTGACACCGATCACCGGTCGTTCACACCAGTTGCGGGTGCACATGCTGTCGATCGGGCACCCATTGCTGGGGGATGGGTTGTATGCCCATGAACAGGCCCTGGCCGCTTGGCCGCGGTTATGCCTGCACGCAAGCATGCTCAGCTTCACTCACCCGCAAAGCGGTGAGCGGTTGCGCTTTGAGTGCCCGGCCCCGTTCTAAAGCTGGTAATGCGATCAAAATGTGGGAGCGGGCTTGCTCGCGAATGCAGTG
>NZ_JBOICG010000217.1:0-9523 GCF_050739995.1 Pseudomonas sp.
CTCGCTAAAGCTCGACAGCTCCCACATTTGATCTTCGGCATATTTCAGCAGTTGTTGTTTCCGGGATGGTTACAGCCCTGCCGCACGCAACCCCGCCATGATGTCGCGATCGAGCATGCTCACCCAACGGTTGTAGTTGCGATGGATCTTGCCGTCCTTGTAGCCCAGGTCGCGGCTGTCGCGGTAGGTGATCGCGTAGCTGTTGCGGGTGTAGCGGATGTCGATTTCAGCATGGAACTGGTTGCGCACGGTGATCTCGGCCTGCACTAGCTCTGGGCTCAGGCGCTGCACCGTCCATTCGCGCTTTTGCAGGGCACTGACGATCACCTGTTTGACTTGTTCTTCGCTGACCTGGGTGTTCGTCGACAGATCGTGCTGGGTGTTGAGCACTGGCTTGCTGGTGCACCCCGCCGTGGTCAGCAGGGCCAGGGTGATCAGGGCAGCGCGTAGCAGGGAAGACATTCCATTTTCTCCAATCGATTAAAAAGTCAGGCCCAGCGGCGAAAGATCAACGATGTGTTGACGCCGCCGAAGGCAAAGTTGTTGTTCATCACGTAGTCGTGGTGCATTTCGCGGAAGCCACCTTGCAGGTAATCCAGTTCGCCGCATTGCGGGTCGACGGCGTCCAGGTTGAAGGTGTGTACGTACTGGTCGCGGTTCATCATCTCGATACTGAACCAGGACTCCAGCGCACCGCAGGCGCCCAAGGTGTGGCCAAGAAAGCTTTTCTGCGAACTGATGGGCATGCGGCTGCCGAACAGGCTGCTGGTGGCCAGCGTCTCGGCGATATCACCTTGGTCGGTGGCGGTGCCGTGACCATTCACATAGCCGATCGCAGAAGGCTCAAGCCCGGCATCCTCCAGGGCCAGCTCCATGGCGCGGCGCATGGTTTTCTGCTCTGGGCGGGTGGTGTGCTGGCCGTCGGCATTGCTGCCGAAACCGACGAGTTCGGAGTGGATGTGCGCCCCCCGGGCCAGGGCATGTTCCAGTTCTTCCAGCACCAGCATGCCGCCGCCTTCGCCAATCACCAGGCCATCACGGCCACTGTCGTAAGGGCGTGGGCTGGTCTGTGGCGCATCGTTCTTCAGGCTGGTGGCGTAGAGCGCGTCGAACACCATGGCTTCGGTGGGGCACAGCTCTTCGGCGCCACCAGCGAGCATCAGCGGCAGGCGGCCGAACTTGATCGCTTCATAGGCGTAGCCGATGCCCTGGCTGCCGCTGGTACAGGCGCTGGATGTGGGGATCAAGCGCCCGGTCAGGCCAAAGAAGATGCTGATATTCGCCGCGGTGGTGTGGGGCATCATGCGCACATAGGAGTTGGCATTCAGCCCTTCGGCCACTGAGTTGAGCAGCATGTTGCCGAACGCCTTGATCTCGTCGGTGCTGCCGGTGGACGAGCCGCAGGCCACGCCCATGCGCCCGTCCTTGATCGACTCGTCACCGAGCAGGCCCGCATCCTGCAATGCCTGCTCCGCTGCCCACACCGCCAGGCGCGAGACACGGCCCATGCTGCGCAGTTGCTTGCGCGTCCAGTGGGCCGGCACCACAAAATCGTCAATCGGTCCGGCCAGGCGCGTGTTCAGTTCGGTGAAGCGGTCCCACTCGTCCATGCGCCGGATACCGCTGCGGTTGGCGCGGAAGTTGGCCGAGATGGTGTCCCAGTCGCTGCCCAGGGAGGTCATGCCGGCCATGCCGGTCACTACGACGCGTTTCATCAGCACAAGCCTCCATTCACCGCCAACACTTGGCGCGTGATGTAGCCGGCTTCGGCGGACATCAGGAAGTTCACCGCACCAGCCACCTCTTCTGGAGTGCCCATGCGTTGTGCCGGGATCATCTTCATCAATTCTTCCACCGGCACGTTTTCATCGAGCATCGCGGTGTCGATCAAACCGGGGGCCACACAGTTGACGGTGATCTTGCGCTTGCCCAGCTCGATGGCCAGCGCTTTAGCCGCGCCAATCAGGCCGGCCTTGGAGGCGCTGTAGTTGACCTGGCCACGGTTGCCGATCAACCCCGATACTGACGTGATACACACGATACGCCCAGCAGTGCGGCGCCGGATCATCGGCATCATCACGGGGTGCAGCACGTTGTAGAAACCATCGAGGTTGGTGCGCATCACCACGTCCCAATCGTCTTCGGACAAGGCCGGAAACGCGCCGTCGCGGGTGAGGCCGGCGTTGAGTACCACGCCGTAATAGGCGCCATGCTGCTCCACGTCCGCTTCCAGGATTTGCTTGCACGCGGCGCGGTCCACCACATCGAATTGCAGCACCCGTGCCTTGCGGCCTAGCGCTTCGATTTCGACCTGCACCGCTTCGGCTTCGGCACGGCCGCTGCGGCAATGCAGCACGATGTCGTGCCCAGCCTGGGCCAGGCGCAGTGCAATAGCGCGGCCGATGCCACGGCTGGAGCCGGTGACCAGTACGGATTCAGTCATGGCGTTTCGTCCTTCGATTCATCTAAATAATTGGCCGCCTGGGGCGGTCGAAATACATTCAAGCGGGCGCTGGCCTGGATACCGTCACCCGTCAGGTGGCATTCGAACACCCCCATGCCGTTGTCGTCTTCCAGGGAGCGCAGGCCGTGGATGCGCAGTTCGGCCCCAGCCGGAAAGTGCTCCACGTTGCACTCGAATTTACGTGTGCCCAACAGGAATCCCAGTTCCACCGCTTCGCCTTTCTGGCGCGCACGGCAACCGGCATAGGCGGCGACGCTCTGGGCCATCAACTCAATGCCGACCCAGGCCGGCAGGCTACCGTCCGGGCGGTTGAACAAGCCGCCGGGCTTGACGGTGGTGCGGGTGTGAATCTGCTCTTCATCGAACGACAGCACTTGGTCGATCAGGATCATGTCGCCCGCATGGGGCAGCAGTTCGGCGAGTGGCCAATCGATCATGGGGCCTCTGCGATTATCAGGCTGATGTTATTGCCACCGAAGGCAAACGAGTTGCTCATCAGGCAGCGTCTTTTCAAAGTGTCGCCGGCTTTGGCCCAGTATAAGGCCGGTAGCGCGGGGTCGGCCTGGCCGTCCCACACATGCGGTGGCACTCGCCCATGGGCCAGGCTCAGCCAGCAAAACGCGGCCTCGAGCGCACCGGCCGCACCGAGGGTATGACCGCTCATGGGTTTGGTCGACGAACAGGACACGCCTTGGGGGAACAGGCTGGCCACGGCCAGGCTCTCCATCGCGTCATTGTGTTGGGTAGCGGTGCCATGCAGGTTCAGGTAGCCGATCTGCTCGGGTGCGAGTTTGGCGCTGGCCAGGGCTTTACGCATGGCTTGCAACGCCCCTTTGCCGGAGGGTTCGGGCGCGGAAATATGGTGGGCGTCACAGCTGGAGCCGCTGCCGAGCAACGCGATGGGGGCTGGTTCCCGAGTCATCAGGAACAGCACGGCCGCCTCGCCGATATTGATGCCGTTGCGGTTCACCGAAAACGGATTGCAGCGCTCGCTCGACACCGCTTCCAGCGAGGTGAAACCGTTAAGCGTCAGCTTGCACAAACTATCCACGCCGCCGCAGATCACCGCATCGCACACGCCCAGGTCCAGCAGCCGCTGGGCACTTACCAACGCACGGGCGCTGGAGGTACAGGCCGTGGAAATCACATAGGCCGGGCCGCTCAGGTGCAGCCAGTCGGCGAGGAAATTCGCTGGAGCGCTGAGCTCCTGCTGCTGGTAGTCATAGTCGCCGGGGAACTGCTGGTTGCGCAGGTAATGGGCGATGCCGCGACTGGCCTCATCGATACCCGACGTGCTGGTACCCAACACAATGCCAACCCGCGACGCGCCATAGGTCTGGATCGCCTGGCGTATCTCTTCTTCAATTTGCAGCGCCGCTTCCAGCAACAGTTGGTTGTTGCGGCTGCTTTGCGCACTCAGTTCCCCGGGAATCTGCGGCAACTCATTCCGCACGCCGCCCACCGGCAGCACGCGCTCGGGCACCCAGCCGCTTTCGGCGCACATGCCGGAGCAGTCGCCGGCAAACAGACTGCGGCTGACGTCGGCCTGGCCGCGCCCCAGGGCACAGATCACGCCGAGGGCATTCAGATACGCGGTCATTGGCCCATCCCAAGCGGCGTGATGCGGTAGCTCAATGGTTGCCCGTTCATGTTCACCGTGAATACCTCGGAAGACTGATACACGATTTGCCAATGACCTGGCAGTGTGCGCGTAAGGTCCATCGCTTGGGTACTCGGGTACAGCGCCGGTACGTCATCAGCCGAAGTCAGGGCAAACAGCAACGCGGCGAACAACTCCCGCGCCTGGGGATTGGGCGGCAGCAAACCATCGGCCTGCCACTGGCCATCGATCAGTTTTTGCCGGGCCAAGGGAATGCCCAGCGGGTCCATCATCGACCAGCGGATCGCATTGCCTTCATGCTGGATCACCAGCACCCAATCCTGGGTCTGGCCCTGCGCACGGCGCTGCACATGCAATTGCATAGGCAGGTTCAGGGCCGGATTTTTTGCAGGCAACGGCGGCTGGCTGGCGCAGGCGCTCAGCAGCAACAGGCAACCGATCAACAGCAGACGCATCATGGGGCGACACTCGCTAAAGGCTTGCGCGCTACACAATTGACCAGGGTTTCTTCACGCTGGCCCACCGGCGGCGGATTGCGCAGGCCCCAGCGTTCAAGCAGGCCGAAATCGCTGGCGCGGCTCCACCACAAATACGGGTACGAGACGTTCTGTGGGCCAAATTCAAAGCCCTGCTCGCGAAGCATCTCCAGGTACTCTTCGGCGCTTTTTTGCACGTGCATGGGGTGGCGGAACAACCAGCGGATCACCCAGGTATCGATATAGGCTTCAGTGGACTCGGCAAACAGCAAATAGCCACCGGGCTTGAGTACCCGGTAGAACTCTTTGAGGGCGCGATGCTGTTCAACCAGATGGTGGAAGGTCTGGTGACAGAACAGGATGTCGACGCTTTCGTCCGGCATCTGCAGGGTGGCGCAGTCGCTGCCGATCAGCTCCACGGCCAGGCCCTGGCGCGCGGCTTCGGCCTGGCTCAGCGCCAGGCTGTGAGGGTCGGCATCCAGCCCGATCAGGCGCCCAGGCGCAAACACCTGCTGCAAATAGCGGAACGATTTGCCCTGGCCGCAACCGGCGTCGAGCAGCACCGGCGCCATCGGCAGCGGCTCACTGAACAAGCTGTGCAGGTCATTGATTGCCACGCGCAATACGTGGTGCTGCCAAGTGTGGCTGCGCAGGAACCAGAAGCCGAACTTGGTTTCTTCGACGTAGTTCTTACTCAGGTACTGGGTGGTCATACTGTTTCACTCGCACAAATTTCCGACAACATCCGCAGCCGCCGCTTGGGCTCGCTGACAAACGGGTTGCGTTCATCCCAGGCGTAACCGGCGAGGATCGAACTGATCATCCGGCGAATCTGCGGTGAACTCCCCGGATGGAAAATCACGTCCTGGAAGGTTCCGGCGTACCAACCTTCGACGTAGCAACGGAAGGTGTCGACACCACGCTTCAACGGCTCGGCAAATTCGGTTTGCCAGTCCACGGTTTCGCCCTTCAACTGGCGATGCAATACGCCGGCCGCCATGCTCGCCGAACGCATGGCGATGGTCACGCCGGAGGAAAATACCGGGTCGAGGAACTCCGCCGCGTTGCCCAACAGCGCAAAGCCCGGCCCGTGCAGGGTTTTGACGTTGGCGGCGTAACCACCGAGGGTGCGCGCCGGCGTGTCCCACACGGCGTTTTGCAGCACGCCCCGAAGGCTCGGGGTTTCGTCGATGAAGCCGCGCAAGCAAGCGTCCAGGTCGTTGTCGCGACCAGCGAAGTGTTCCTTGGCCGCGACCACGCCCACCGAGCTGCGCCCGTTGCTGAACGGGATGGTCCAGAACCAGATATCACGCTGCGTCGGGTGGGTGGTCACGAGAATTTTGCTGCGGTCGAAACCGGGGTGCTCGATGCGGTCTTCAATGTGGGTGAACACCGCCTGGCGCACCGGGAAGTCCGACGGCAGGTCCAGGTCCAGCAAGCGCGGCAGCACGCGGCCATAGCCGCTGGCATCCAGTACGAACTTGGCCTTCAGGTGGTACTCGCTGCCGTTTTCCCGACGTACATGCAGGTAGCGACACTCGCTGTTGAAATCCACACCGACGATGGTTTCACCGTAGCGAATGTCCACCCCTTGCAGCGCCGCCTGGTCGGCCAGCAACTTGTCGAACTCGCCGCGCTGCACCTGGAAGGTGGTGGGCTTGCCCTCGCTGAACGTGTCACCGAAATCAAACGCGCTGTAGTGCTCGCCCCAGGCGAACGCGGCGCCGGTTTTTACCTGGAAGCCCGCTGCCTGGACCGCGTCGAGCATGCCGGCTTCTTCGATAAAGTCGATGCAGTGGGACAGCAGGCTTTCGCCAATCGAGAACCGCGGGAAATGCTGGCGCTCGATAATCAAGACATCATGCCCGTTGCGCTTTAACAACGCGGCGGCAATGGCACCGGATGGCCCGGCACCGATCACCACCACCTGGCGACGTTCCATTTCAACTGTGGGCACGAGGGCTCCTTGCCACTTTGGCGATAATCACATTCATAAGGCGTGTTTCCGCTGCCCGGCCCAAGGCGCCAGCATAAAGCTGAACGCCAGGCCCAGGCTGACCGACAGGCCGAAATTACTCACTGCCGGGGTGCTCGACACCGCCAACAGGCCAAACGACAGCCATGTCGTCAGCGCCGCCAGCAACGTCCCCAAAAGGCTCACGGCCGCGCCACCGATCTGCTCGCGCATCAGGATGGCGTAGTCGACGCTGATGGCCGTGACCAGCAGCAGGCCGAACAGGCTGAACAAGGTCAACGGCTGGCCCAGCCAACCGAGGCTGGCGAGGCTGCACAACGCCGCCAGCAACGGCAGGGCGACGATGCGCAAGGCACCGCCGAAGCCGAACGGCAGGATCAGCAGCAAGACGATCAGCACACAGGACATCAACTTCAGTTCCGCGGCGCTGACCTGTGTATCGGCGAATACGCGGTTCAAGTCGCCCAGACGGTCCACCAACTGTACGCCGGGCAGGTCTTGCGCTTGCACGCGCAGCAATGCCGGGTTGTTCAAGCCTTGCAGGCTGACCATGGCCGCCACCCCATCGTCCACTGGACCGAGCCATAGTGTGCGCCAGGGTTCGGCTAACGGGCCGGGCAGTGCGGCGTCGATGTCTTGGGTCGGCAGTGCTTGCAACTGCGCGACTTCGGCTTGCAGGGCACTCGCCGGGATGCCGAGGTCCAGCAGCGGCTGCCAGTGTTGCGCCAGGCTGTTCAGCGCCTCACGCAGTTGTTGCTGTTCGACGGGCAGGCTGACCAGTTGGTTGAGCGCCAGGTAGCCCTGGAGTTTGTTCATGTTCACCAACTGGTCCAGGCGCCGGCCCAATGCGGCTTGGCGCTCCAGCAACTGTTGCTGGTTGTCCGCTCGCACCAGGAAGAACTGGCTGGTGGGTTGGAACCCGGTGATGCGTGCCACGGCCTGGGCTTCCTGCAGCAGTTGCGGCGGAGCACCGATCCACTGGCGGATATCGTTTTTGCTGTGCAGGTGCCACAGGCCACTGGCGCAAAACAGCAGCAACAGCGCCAGCAGTACCGGGCTCGGTACGCGCTTGAGCAGCGCCGTCCGTAACTGCCAAAGGCATTCGGCGACACGCAGTGGCCATTGCGCCGGGCGCAGTTCCAAGCCCTTGAGCAGCGCCGGCAACAGGCACACGGCCGACAGATACGCACCCACCAAACCTGCGGCCGAGAACACCGCAATTTGGGTCAACGCCGGGAACGGCGTCCACGCCAGCGCCAGGTAGCCGATGCAACTGGTGGCCAGGCTGAGGCTCAGTCCGGGCAAGGTAATGCGTAACGCCGGCCAACTGCGCCACGGGCTCATGCTCCAGCTTTTCGACAGGTAGTGCAGCGGGTAATCCACCGCCACGCCGATCAGGCTGGAGCCGAGCACCAACGTCATCACATGCATATGGCCGAACAGCGCCACGCAGGCCACCGCACCAAACAGCATGCCCACCAGCACTGGCACGAACGCCAACAGCACGCGCCAGCGACGGAAGGCCAGCAGCAACAACAACAGGATGCCAAAGGTGGCGCCGCCGCCGACCCAGGTGATTTCCCGCGTGGCTTGCTGCTGCCCGTTGGCCGCGTAAAGCAGACCGCTGGCGGCGAGCAATTGCGCGCCGTGTTCGCTGGCTTGTGTGCGGCTGGCTTGGAGCAGATCCGCCACTTGCAGCGGCAGTTTCATATCGAAGGCATTGCCGGTGGTGCGCGCACGCAACAGCACCCAACTCTTGCCGTCGGCATCGGCGATCAGCGCGCCGCTGCCGATATCCAGCTGCACCGAACCGTGTTGCGGCTGGCTGTTCTGGATGCGCCCGGTCAGGCCCAGCCAGTCGTCCTGGCTCGGTACCAGGCTGAAGCCAGTGAAGGGATCGAACAGGGCTTGCACGCGCTGTTGAATGAACGCGTCGGGCTGTTCGATCAGTTGCTCGCGGTCCTTGGCCGACAGCATTGCCAGCCGCCCGCGCAGTAATTGCTCGCGCAGGGCGGGCAGGTCGGCTTGCAGGTTCCACTGCACCTTTTCAAACAGGCCGCTGGCTTGCCAGCGTCCGCCCAGTTGCTGCGCCACCTGTAGCGCTTGTTGGCGATCGGCATGCCCCACCAGCACCAGCATCTCGCGGTTCAAGGGCTCCTGCATGCGCTGCTCGGCTTGCAGCTCCAGGGCATCCGGCGTGTTGCCTGGCACCAGTTCCATCAGGTTGGCCGACAGCGGCGCGCCATGGCGCCATTGCCAGCCGGCCAGGGCCAGCACGGCCACCAGCAGGATCAGGAACAGGCGTGGCAGCAGGCGCTCACTGGGCAAAGTCGTGCTGCTCCGATTCGCTCAGTGGACGGTCGGCATGGCTGTCCTGCATGCGCAGCACGGTGCTGTCGCCCTGGGTTTCCAGCAGCTCGATGGTTTGCACCAGTTCGCCGCCGTCGATATTGATCTGGGTGAAGACTTGTTTTAACAGCAGCGAGCGTGGGATCAGCGTCAGCTTCCACTGCCTGGCTTCGCCTTGCAGTTGCAGCTCGAAGTCACGCTGCAAGCCGCTGCTGTCGCCCTGGAGCACGGCGAGGAACAGGCGGTTCTGCTCGGCTCCGGCACTCTTGTTTGGCAGCAGTTGCCAGCCACTGGCATCACGCCGCGCAATGCCTTGGGCGCTGATGCGGTAGTCCTGTTGCAAGGGGGTTTTGAGCAACCACAACAGGCCATGGTCTTTGGTCAGCACGAAGGTGCCTTTGCTGACCAAGGGTTGAGGCAGGGCGCGCAGGTGTTTTTCCTGGGTGAAGTTGCCGTGGATCACTGACGGTTTTGCCAGTTGATCGCTCAACTGCTGCAGGTCAAAAGCATGTGCCATTCCTGAAACGCTGAACAACAGAATTAACGCGATCCCTGTGGGAGCGGGCTTGCTCGCGAAGGAGGTTAACGATGACGCGGGTTGCCTGACACTACTCAGGGCCCTCAGGATCTTCGCGAGC
>NZ_JBOICG010000218.1:0-6732 GCF_050739995.1 Pseudomonas sp.
TTCCAACGTAGGAGCTGGCTTGCCTGCGATAGCGGTCTCAGCGGCTCAGATACATCCGAGTAGTGAGCAAGTACACCGGCAACCCCGACACCAAAATCAACAACGCCGCATACGGCGCTGCCGCTGCAAACTCCACATTCGAGGTATGCGCCCACACTGCCGTCGCCAGGGTATTCAACCCAGTCGGGCTGAGCAGCAACGTCGCCGTCAGTTCCTTCATCGCATCCAGAAACACCAGTGCAAACGCTGCGCCCAAGGCCGGGAAGATGATCGGCAGGGTCACCCGGCAAAATGCGCTGAGCGATGACGCACCCAGTGTGCGTGCGGCCTCTTCCAGTTGCGGTGCCGCTTTGTTCAGGGCTGTACGGATCGGTGCCTGGGCTAGCGGCAAAAACAGCAGCGCATAAGCGATCAGCAACAAGGCGGAGGTCTGGTACAGCGTTGGCACGTAATGCAGTGCGAAGTACACCAGGGTCAGTGCGATCACCAGGCCGGGCAGAGCGTGGAGCAAGTAAGGCAGGCGTTCGGCCCAAATCGCCAGTTGGCCCTTGTAGCGCACGACCAACAACCCCACCGGAACGGCGAACACTAGGCAGAGTGCCGCTCCGCCCAGGGACAGTGCCAGCGAGGACAGTAACGCTTCGCCAATCTCGGCCACTGGAAACGCCGCTGAAGAGCCCACTGCCAACCAATAACCGAGCATCCCCAGGGGAATGCCGCTGCCAATGATCGCCAGCGCCAAGCAGTATGCTTGCCCCAGTGGCGTCCATTTGCCCAATCGAACCTGCTCGGCATGCCGCGCCGCACCCTGGCCGATTCGCACGTGTCGGCCCTTGCCGCGTACGCGCAGTTCCAGCCACAACAGGGTCAGGCACATCACCAGCAGTACGGCCGACAGCATTGCTGCATTGGCGTTGCTGAATTCCAGTTCGAATTGCTGGTAGATGGCGGTGGTGAAGGTTTGCAGGCCGATGATCGACAGTGCGCCGAACTCCACCAGCATGTGCAGCGCGATCAGCAGCGCGCCGGCCAGTAGTGAAGGCCATAACAACGGCAGGGTGATGTGGAAAAACACGCCCCAGCGATTCAGTCCCAGGGTGCGGGCCGACTCTTCCAGGGAGGGATCAAGATTGCGCAGGGTCGCCGCCACCGGCAGAAAAACCAGCGGATACTTCGACAGGCTCATCACCAGGATGGCGCCGCCAAGTCCCTCGAAACTGGCGCTCAGTGACACCCAGGTGAAGCTGCTGACAAACGCCGGCACCGCAAACGGCAGGCACAGGATCACGCCCCAGATGCGCCGCCCCGGAAGGTTGCTGCGCTCCAGCAGCCACGCCAGGGACAGGCCGATCACGGCGCATGCCACTGTTACGCCAACCATCAGCGCGAGGGTGTTGCGCAGCAGGCCAAAAACATAGGGGCGCCATAGCAGGTGCACCGCTTGCGCCCAGCCTGCCTGCCAGGCTTTGGTCCCGACATACACCAGCGGCAGCAGGCTCAAGCCGACCAGAAGCAGGACGGGCAATAGCAGCCAGATCGAAGGGCGCTTGCGTCGCGGGCTGAAACGCCCGCGCACGGCTAGTAGCGATTGGCTCATCAGTTCAAGCCAACGTCACGTTCCAGGTCCAGTGCTTCTTCGGCGTTGCCTAGATCGGCGGGTGTGACTTTAGGCGGTTGCAGCTCGCTGAACGGCTTGAGGCCACGGTTGGATTTCATGCCCTTGCGCAGCGGGTATTCGGCCGAAGTCTCGGTGATAACACGCTGGCCTTCTTCACTGGCCATGAATGCCAGCAGCTGCTGGGCTTCCTTGGGGTGCTTGCTGGATTTCAGTGCGGCAGCGGAAGACACGGTGATCAGGCCGCCGACATCGCCGTCGGTGAAGTAGTGCAGTTGGGAGTCCAGGTTGGTTTTTTCTTTTTTCAGGGCGAACCAGTAATAGTTGTTCACCAGCACAGTGGCCACTTCACCGTTCTCCACGGCTTTGAGGGCGACCATGTTGTTGCTGTATACCTTGCCGAAGGCGCGCAGGCCGGTCAGCCACTCCTCAGCGGCTTCGCGACCGTGCAGCTTGATGATTGCTACGGCTTGTTCCTGGAATGCGCCGCTGGTGGGTACGAAACCGACTTTGCCTTGCCACTCGGGACCGGCGAAATCCAGCACCGATTTGGGCAGGTCTTTTTCAGCGATCAGCTTCGGGTTGAAGGCCACGACACGGGTGCGTGCGGTCACGCCCATCCAATCGCCATTGGCGCCTACGTAATCCTTGGGCAGTGCGTCGAGGGTGCCGGCGTCGATCTTGGCCAGCAAACCTTGCTCGCCGAGTTTGTTCAGGGGAGGTGACTCTTCGGTGTAGATCACGTCGGCGGGGGAGCGCTCACCCTCTTCGACGACCTGGCTGGCCAGTTGGTTGCTGCTGCCTTTGCGTACGTTGACGTGAATGCCGGTCTTGGCTTCGAAGGCTTTGGCGAGTTGGTCGCCGACTTCTTTGTGTTGGCCGTTGTACAGGGTCAGGGACACCTTGTCGGCGGAATGGGCAGTGGGGGAGAGTAGGGTCAGGCCGAGCAGAGTGAGGGTCAGGCCACGCAGAAGGGATGTCTTGAGACGGGTATCGCGGAACATCATCCGGAAGTTTCCTCGCTTGAATGCAACAAATCATTGCAAGGATAAACGATAAAACTTCTCAAATGCGTGGGCGGGGCTGAATCGAGGGAAAAGTTTTCGGATGCCAGAAACGAAAAAACCCGCTTTCGCGGGTTTGATCTGAATTTGGTGCCCAGGAGAAGACTCGAACTTCCACGACCGTAAGGTCACCAGCACCTGAAGCTGGCGTGTCTACCAATTTCACCACCTGGGCATTATCAGCAACGCTTGCGCTGTTGATGGAGCGAACTATACGGACGGCTTTTTGATCTGTAAACCCCTGATTCAAAAAAATAAATCGAGTTTTGCGTTAAAAATCAAAGACCTAAAACGAAAAAACCCGCTTTCGCGGGTTTGATCTGAATTTGGTGCCCAGGAGAAGACTCGAACTTCCACGACCTTGCGATCACCAGCACCTGAAGCTGGCGTGTCTACCAATTTCACCACCTGGGCATTATCCAACAACGTTGCCGTCGTCGATGGCGCGCACTATACGGAGGGCATGTTGAGCTGTAAACCCCCGCCATGAAAAATTCCTGGAATATTTCGCCAATGGTCGCGCAAGGTGCTCGTCTGGAGCTACAAAGGCTTTTTAAAGGCTAGTTGACGTCTGAAATTTCCCGTTTCAATACGCGTATGCCAAACTAACCCGCATATAGACAAGGTGAAAACTCTCTAATGGCCGATTGGCAGTCCCTCGATCCCGAGGCCGCTCGTGAAGCGGAAAAATATGAAAACCCTATTCCTAGCCGCGAACTGATCCTGGCGCACCTCGCCGATCGGGGTTCGCCTGCTAGCCGCGAGCAGCTGGTTGAAGAATTCGGTCTGACCACCGAAGACCAACTCGAAGCGCTGCGCCGCCGCCTGCGCGCCATGGAGCGCGACGCACAACTGATCTACACCCGCCGTGGCACTTATGCGCCCGTGGACAAGCTCGACCTGATCCTGGGCCGCATCGCCGGTCACCGTGATGGCTTCGGCTTCCTGATCCCGGATGACGGCAGCGACGACCTGTTCATGAGCCCGGCGCAAATGCGCCTGGTGTTCGATGGCGACCGTGCCCTGGCGCGGGTTTCCGGCCTGGACCGTCGCGGTCGCCGTGAAGGCGTGATCGTCGAAGTGGTGTCCCGTGGTCATGAAACCATCGTGGGGCGTTACTTCGAAGAAGGCGGTATCGGCTTTGTGGTGCCGGATAACCCCAAGGTTCAGCAGGAAGTGCTGATCACTCCGGGCCGTAACGCCAACGCCAAGATCGGTCAGTTCGTCGAGGTGAAAATCACCCACTGGCCGACGCCGCGCTTCCAGCCGCAAGGTGACGTCATCGAAGTGGTCGGCAACTACATGGCACCGGGCATGGAAATCGATGTCGCGCTGCGTACCTACGATATTCCTCACGTCTGGCCTGAAGCCGTCGTGAAAGAAGCGCGCAAGCTCAAGCCCGAAGTCGAAGAGAAGGACAAAGAGAAGCGCATCGACCTGCGCCATCTGCCGTTTGTCACCATCGACGGCGAAGATGCCCGCGACTTCGACGATGCGGTGTACTGCGAAGCCAAGCCCGGCAAGCTGCGCCTGTTCTCCGGTGGCTGGAAGTTGTACGTGGCGATTGCCGACGTCTCCAGTTACGTGAAGATCGGTTCGGCGCTGGATGCCGAGGCTCAGGTGCGTGGCAACTCCGTGTACTTCCCTGAGCGCGTGATTCCGATGCTGCCCGAGGAATTGTCCAACGGCCTGTGCTCCCTGAACCCGAAAGTCGACCGTTTGGCCATGGTGTGCGAGATGACCATCTCGAAAACCGGCGAAATGACCGACTACCAGTTCTACGAAGCGGTGATCCACTCCCAGGCGCGCCTGACCTACAACAAGGTCAGCACCATCCTGGAAACACCGAAGACCAGCGAAGCCAAGGCCCTGCGTACCGAATACGCCGGCGTGGTGCCTCACCTCAAGCAGCTCTATGCGCTGTACAAGGTGTTGCTGGGCGCGCGTCATACCCGTGGTGCGATCGATTTTGAAACCCAGGAAACCCGGATTGTCTTTGGTTCCGAGCGCAAGATCGCCGCGATCACCCCGACCACGCGTAACGATGCGCATAAGCTGATCGAGGAGTGCATGCTGGCGGCCAACGTGGCCACCGCTGAATTCCTGAAAAAGCACGAGATTCCTGCGCTGTATCGTGTACACGACGGCCCGCCGCCGGAGCGTCTGGAAAAGCTGCGCGCGTTTCTCGGCGAGCTCGGCCTGTCTCTGCACAAAGGCAAGGACGGCCCGACGCCGAAGGATTACCAGGCTCTGCTGGCCAGCATCAAGGATCGTCCGGATTACCACGTGATCCAGACTGTCATGCTGCGCTCCTTGAGCCAGGCAGTGTACAGCGCGGATAACCAAGGCCACTTCGGCCTGAATTACGAGGCGTACACTCACTTTACCTCGCCGATCCGTCGTTACCCGGACCTGCTCACGCACCGCGCAATCCGCAGCGTGATCCACTCCAAGCAGAACACCCCGCACGTCAAGCGCGCCGGTGCCATGACCATTCCGAAGGCACGGATTTATCCGTACGACGAAGCGGCCCTGGAACAATTGGGCGAGCAGTGCTCCATGAGCGAGCGCCGTGCCGACGAAGCGACCCGCGACGTAGTGAACTGGCTCAAGTGCGAGTTCATGAAGGATCGCGTGGGCGAGTCGTTCCCTGGCGTGATCACCGCCGTGACCGGTTTTGGGCTGTTCGTCGAACTGACCGATATCTATGTCGAAGGCTTGGTGCACGTTACGGCCTTGCCGGGTGACTACTACCACTTCGATCCTGTGCATCACCGCCTGGCGGGCGAGCGCACCGGTCGCAGTTTCCGTTTGGGTGATACGGTAGAAGTGCAGGTCATGCGCGTCGACCTCGACGAGCGCAAGATTGACTTCGGCATGTCCGACAAGCCAGCCGAGTCACCGGGCAACCGTAAAAAACGTGGTGGCGAATCCGCTGCGCCAGCCAGCAAAGGCAAAGGCGCTCCTGCGAAAGCGGCTGCCGAGCCTGCGCCGTCCAAGCCGGCCGGTCGTCGTTCTTCCGCCAAGGAAAAAGCCCCAGAGGCCTACCGACCAAGCGACGCTGCGGCTAAAAATGCCGAAGTGCGCAAAAGCCGCGAGTTGAAGCAGCAGTTGCTCAACGAAGCCAAAAGCGGTGGTAAAGCGGCGTCTGGGGGAAAGTCCCAGGGCGCAGAAAAGAAACCGAGCAAACACCGTAAAGGCCCGCCAAAAGCGGGTTCGGCTCCCGCGAGAAGCGGCGGGTCGCGCAAACCTAAGGCCAAGTCATGAGTCTGGAAAAAATCTACGGCGTGCACGCCGTAGAAGCGTTGCTGCGTCATCACCCTAAGCGCGTCAAGCAGGTGTGGTTGGCAGAAGGTCGCAGCGAGCCGCGTGTACAAGCGCTGGTCGAGCTGGCCACACAAAATAAGGTCGCCATCGGTCAGGCTGAGCGTCGTGAGATGGACGTTTGGGTGGAAGGTGTTCACCAGGGCGTGGTCGCGGACGTAAGTCCGAGCCAAGTCTGGGGCGAGGCGATGCTCGACGAGCTGCTCGATCGCACCGAAGGTTCGCCGCTGTTGCTGGTGCTGGACGGCGTGACCGACCCGCACAACCTCGGCGCTTGCCTGCGCTCGGCGGATGCTGCCGGTGCATTGGCGGTGATCGTGCCTAAAGACAAGTCGGCAACCTTGACGCCGGTCGTGCGTAAAGTGGCCTGCGGCGCCGCGGAAGTGATTCCACTGGTGGCCGTGACCAACCTGGCGCGCACCCTGGAGAAGCTCCAGCAGCGTGGCCTGTGGGTTGTGGGCACGGCGGGCGAGGCCGAGGTCAGTATTTATGATCAGGACCTTACTGGCCCGACCATCCTGATCATGGGTGCTGAAGGCAAAGGCATGCGTCGCCTGACTCGTGAGCATTGTGACTACCTGGTGCATTTGCCGATGGCCGGTAGTGTCAGCAGTCTCAACGTATCGGTTGCGACCGGTGTGTGCCTGTTTGAAGCCCAGCGCCAGCGTGGTGCCAAAGCCAAGGCCAAGAAGTAACAAGGCCTGTAGCAGGTCAAAGTGTGGGAGCGGG
>NZ_JBOICG010000219.1:0-3412 GCF_050739995.1 Pseudomonas sp.
AGTGATCGCTGGGGTGATTACCAACAACTCTGTCGAAGCCACGGCGCGATCCGGCGGCAATCTGGGTTTTGATGTGATCGTGGCGGCGGATGCCTGCTACACCTTTGATCAAACCGATTTATCCGGACGACTCTGGCCGGCCGAAGACGTGCATGCATTGTCACTGAGTAACCTGGCAATGGATTACGCCAGGATCGCCGAGACGGCTCAGTTGCTGGCCCACTGTTAACAAGGACCTTTGGAATGGAACACAACACAGGCAAGCGGATTGTGGTGGTGGGCGCAGGCATCGTCGGTGCATCGCTTGCCTATCATCTGGCGAGCAAAGGTGCCAATGTCTGCGTGGTTGAAGCGGGTGAAATCGCCTGCGGCGTTACCGCCACCTCCTTCGCCTGGATCAATACCTCCCACAGCGCTCCCGACCCAATCGCCGCCCTGCGGCGTGAAGCCATCCGCGAGTTTCATCGACTCGAAGCCGAGCTGCCTGACCTGAACATCCAATGGACCGGCGCCTTATGTTACGGCGCGGGCACTGATGAAGCATTGCTGGCTGCTGATCACACATCGTCAACGGTCTACCCCGCTCGCGCGCACATTCAAATGCTTGAGCCCGCGCTGAAGAACCCACCTGAACATGCCCTGTTCAAAGCTGAAGAAGGTGCCCTGGACGCAGTGCAGGCCACACACGCGTTGATTGCAGGTGCACAGGCGCAGGGGGCAACCGTTCTAACACAGACCCGCGTACTGGGTTTCAGGACGGTGCTGGGCCAAGTCACCGGCGTCGAAACCTCGCAGGGCACCCTGGATGCCGACGTGGTCCTACTCGCAGCCGGAACGGCGATCAAGACACTGACCGGTTTGCTGGGAAGGCCCGTTCCTGTCGAGCCCTCTCCTTCTGTCTTCATCCGCTACGCGGCACGCCCTGGCCTCGTTCGCACCCTCATCTCCAACACCGAGATGGAGGTGCGCCAACGTGCAGATGGCACGTTGCTGGTGGCGGAAGATTACCTGGGCGATGCGCTGGAGCATCATCCGTCAGCCATCGCACGACGGGCTGCCAACGCGATTCGGAGCGAACTGGCAGGAGCCGATTCACTTGAACTGCAAACGGCCTGCGTCGGGCTCAGGCCCATCACGGAAGACGGGCTGCCCGTCATCGGTCATTTGCCCACTGTCGGCGGCGTGTATGTGTGCAGCATGCACCCGGGCGTAGCGCTGGCGGCAATCGTTGGCCGCCTGGCCAGTGAGGAAATCATGGGCGGCGAGATTTCATCTCTGTTGCTGCCCTGTCGGCCAGATCGGTTCTTCTAAGCAAAGGCCGCTGAGTGGAAAGTTTCACCGGCTTCAACGCCGCCACCTGGCGTCGTCCAATAATTCTGGCCGGCAAGCGCGCCGTCCTTGTGGACGAACCTGAACAAAAACACTTTCCTGGCAGGGCTGATGACCAGGAGTCGTGCTGCTTTACGTTCACGCATTGACCGTAGTTCCTTCCTCATCAACTTGCTGATTCATGATGCCCCTTCATGACCAAGACCCTATAGCGGTGTTTGATGCTTCCGCGATCTGGCGCTAAAAGCGATGTACCTCAATCAGTAACCCTTCTTCTGCGCCAGGGGCGCTGAAGTGGCGAGTAATCAAATCAAACTCGGCATCGGTCGCCGCAAAGTCATGCTCGCCGCCTGCGTTGCGCGCATGCAAGCGTTCGCGGCAGGTGGCGTCGTCCAACTCGAGATAGTGCAGACAATGCGGTACCTGAGCCGCCTGGGCCAGGCCCAATAGCCATTCGCGGTTGGCCAGGGTGTTGGCGGGAAAATCCAGCACCACGTTGACGCCTGACTGCAACAGGTTGATCACCAACGGCCCTAACACACCGCGAATACGCTGGGCGCAGCCCAGGTAATCGGCAATGGATTGGATCTCTCCCGGATACAGCTTGGCGAGCCAATGGTCTTCGCTGAGCAGGATGGCCGCGTGCTCGGCGGCAAGGAACTTGGAGAGGGTGGACTTACCGGAGGCGATCTTGCCGCAGAGCAGATGCAGAGTGGGCATGGGGCGGTTCCTTATGCAGAGTCTGGAGCATGCCCGTCTGCCCGGACCGGCGCAATGACCTAGGTGTTCTTCGTACCGTTCGTAACAGTGGGCCCGAAAGCCACACCGATCATCGCCGATGACCTCGCCAATACCGTTTGGCGGGTGACGCGCAACCGCTGAGCAAAGTGTTTGACATACTTGCCTTAGGCAACAATATAATTGCCTTAGGCAACCAATAGAGCATCGTCATGTCTACCACCCTCGTCGAACGCGCTGGCATCATCCGTGGCTTCAACCGGTTCTACACGCACCAGATCGGCGTATTGCAGGAACACCTGCTGCAAAGCGACTTCTCTCTCACTGAAATCCGCGTGATGTATGAGCTGTCTTCCCGGGGTGACCTGACCAGCGCCGACCTCTGCCAGATGCTTGGCCTGGACGCCGGTTACCTGAGCCGGTTGATCAGTGGGTTCGAAAAGAAAGGCCTGATCCAGAAAGTCCGCTCGGCCACCGATGCACGTGCGGTACAGCTGCATCTCAGCGACCTCGGCCGCTCCGTGCTTGCGCCGCTGGAACAGCGAACCCAACAAGAAGTCATCGCCTTGCTGCAAGCCTTGCCTGAGCTGCAGCAACAACAACTGACCGCGTCCATGCAGCGCATTCAAACGTTGCTACAAGGCCGTGCGCCGAGCTATTTGCTACGCGATCCGCAACCTGGCGACATGGGCCTGGTGGTACAGCAGCAAACGGCGCTGTATGCCCGCGAGTACAACTGGAACTGGGAGTTCGAAGCGTTGGTGGCGGAGATTGTCGCCCAATACTTGCGCGAGTTTGACCCGACGTGTGAGCGCTGCTGGATCGCAGAGAAGGACGGCGAGGTGGTGGGCTCGGTGTTCGTGATACGCCATGACGAGACCACGGCCAAACTGCGCATGCTCTATGTGGACGCCAGTGCACGAGGGATGGGCATCGGTCAGCGGTTGGTGGACGAGTGCCTGCGCTTTGCGCGCAACGCGGGCTACAAAAGCATGATGCTGTGGACCGTGGACATCCTGACGGATGCACGCAAGCTCTACCAGAAGGCCGGCTTCGAATTGGTTGAAGAAGAACCCACCGTCAGTTTCGGCAAGACGCTGGTCAGTCAAACCTGGAGCCGTGAACTCTGAACACCTCCCGCGCCACAGGCGCGGGAGGCATGACCTTACAGGTCGGTGATTTCCTTGTGACGTGGTACCAGCGCCTTCATCACGCTCCACGCCACCAGGTACGCCAGCGCACAGATCGCAAACATGATCATGTAGCCGGTGTGAATATCATTGATGGACTTGTAGTAGTCGAACACCCAACCACCGATCTTGGTCATCACCACGCCGCCCAAGCC
>NZ_JBOICG010000220.1:0-5183 GCF_050739995.1 Pseudomonas sp.
GCCGTGGCCCGGCACGTAGACGATGATCTTGTCCTGCGCGAGGTGGTACACGCCCTTGAAGTCCTTGTAGCAACCGATCGGCCAGGTGATCGGCGCGGCCTTGATCTTCAGGACGGCTTCGATTTCATCCAACAGCTCGATGGGATCGCGGATATCGCGGTCGAGTTTGTTGATGAAGCTGACGATAGGCGTGTCACGCAGACGGCACACGTCCATCAGGGCGATGGTACGTGGCTCTACGCCTTTACCGCCGTCGAGAACCATCAACGCCGAGTCCACCGCAGTCAGAGTGCGGTAGGTGTCTTCGGAGAAGTCTTCGTGGCCCGGGGTGTCGAGCAGGTTGACCATGTGGTCGCGATACGGGAACTGCATGACCGACGTGGTAATGGAGATACCCCGTTGTTTTTCCATTTCCATCCAGTCGGAGGTGGCATGGCGGTCGGATTTGCGGGATTTCACCGTGCCGGCCACTGCGATTGCCTTGCCCATCAGCAGGAGCTTCTCGGTGATGGTGGTTTTACCGGCATCGGGGTGGGAAATAATGGCGAAAGTGCGGCGTTTCGCGACTTCGGCGGCCTGGTGGGTCATGGGAAATCGCCTGGCAGGTGAGTCAAAAAAGGGCGGCGAGTATAGCGCAAACCCCGGGGGCCGGACCACCGTTCACCCGATTAGGGGTGGCTAAATGCTGCCAAGTGTGGAACCTTTTAAAAGGTCGAGACGTCCACTCCCCTGCTACCGCACTCGTAACAGGGGCTGAAAAATCAGCAAGTTAGCCTGACGAGGCTGCGCTCATGGCTCGGAGTTTTACCGCGTTGCCGGTATGGACGAGCTGCTTTTCGCGAACGTATTCGAAGGCGGCCAGAAATGGCATTGCCGCCGGAGAATGTGTTCGCCGACAAAAGAAAAAAGGAGTCCGCCTGTGGCTATTCGCTATGGCAAAGGGCTGATAGGAGGAGCGGTTGTCGTCGCTCTCCTGGCCCTGCTGGTCCACTGGATCGGCATCAACACGATCGAACTGTACCGCGACGATTTGTTGTTTTACCTGCAAGCTCACCTGATCCTCGTTCTTGTCTCCATGCTGGCCGCCCTCGTTGTGGGCATCCCCGCCGGTATCCTGCTCAGCCGACCGCACATGGTCGGGCGCGCAGAACGCTTCATGCAGATCTTCAACATCGGCAACACCGTCCCTCCCCTGGCCGTACTGGCCATCGCCCTCGGCGTCCTCGGCATCGGCAGCGGCCCGGCCATCTTCGCGTTGTTCCTCGCCTCCCTCCTGCCCATCGTGCGCAACACCTACGAAGGCCTCAAAAACGTCCAGGGCTCCCTGAAAGAGGCTGCCACCGGCATCGGCATGACGCCGCGCCAGGTGCTGTTCCGCGTGGAATTGCCCAACGCCGTGCCGATCATCATCGGTGGCGTGCGTGTGGCCCTGGCGATCAACGTCGGTACCGCACCGCTGGCCTTCCTGATCGGCGCCAACAGCCTGGGTAGCCTGATCTTCCCTGGCATCGCCCTGAACAATCAGCCGCAATTGCTGCTTGGCGCCGCGTGCACCGCGTTGCTGGCATTGCTGCTTGACGGTCTGGTGACCATGGCCAGCCGCCTCTGGCTGGAACGCGGGTTGCGTCCGTCTTAAGGCCTGGCAAAGGAATACACATGAAAAAGATAACGCTGATATTGAGCTGCTTCCTGCTGCTTGCAGGCATTGCGCAAGCCGCCGAAAAACCGGTGATCCGCATCGGTGCCCGGGTGTTCACCGAACAGACCCTGCTTGCCGAAATCACTTCCCAGTACCTACGCACCAAGGGCTACGACACCCGTGTGACCGGTGGCCTGGGCAGCAACCTGGCACGCAGTGCCCAGGAAAGCGGGCAACTGGATTTGATCTGGGAATACACCGGCGTGTCGCTGGTGGCCTACAACCATGTCGATGAGAAGCTCGACAGCGAACAGTCCTACGCCCGAGTGAAAGAACTCGACGCGAAAAAAGGCTTGGTCTGGCTGTCGCCGTCGAAATTCAGCAACACCTACGCCCTGGCCCTGCCCGAGAACGTGGCCCAGGCGTTCCCGCAGATCAACAGCATCAGCGACCTGACCCAAGCCTTGGCCGAAGACGCCAAAGCCACACGTCTGGTGGCCCTGGACACCGAGTTCGCCAACCGTTCCGACGGCATGGGCGGCATGGTCAAGCTGTACGGCATGAACCTCACGCGCAAAAACACCCGGCAGATGGACGCTGGCCTGGTCTACACCGCGTTGCGTAATGGCCAGGTGTTCGCCGGGTTGGTCTACACCACGGACGGGCGTCTGAATGCCTTCAAATTGAAGCTGCTGGAAGACGACAAGCACTACTTCCCGGACTACACCGCCGCGCCGGTGGTGCGTCAGGTTTATCTCGATGCCCACCCGCAATTGGCCGCTGATCTCAAGCCACTGGCCGCCCTGTTCGATGACGAAACCATGCGTCAGCTGAATGCCCGGGTCGACGTCGACCATGAAAGCCCTTCCGCTGTAGCCGCCGATTTCCTGCGCCAACATCCGATCAATCAATAAGAGGAGAAGACATGGAATTCCTGAACGCCTTTTCCCATCTTGATTGGGCCCAAGTCCTGCACCTCACGTGGCAGCACATTACCCTGGTCGGTATCGCCGTGATCCTCGCGATCCTGATCGGCGTGCCTCTGGGCATCCTGATGACGCGTTTTCCGACGCTGGCCGGGCCGCTGCAAGCCAGCGCCACGGTCTTACTGACGGTGCCATCCATCGCCCTGTTCGGCCTGCTGCTGCCGTTCTATTCCAAGTTCGGCCAGGGCCTGGGGCCGATGCCGGCGATCACCGCCGTGTTCCTCTATTCCTTGCTGCCGATCATGCGTAACACCTACCTGGCCCTGACCGGCGTGGAACCAGGCATTCGCGAAGCCGCACGCGGCATCGGCATGACGTTCGGCCAGCGCCTGCGCATGGTCGAGCTGCCTATCGCCGTGCCGGTGATCCTCGCCGGTGTGCGCACCGCCGTGGTGATGAACATCGGTGTGATGACCATTGCCGCCACCATCGGCGCCGGTGGCCTGGGTGTACTTATTCTGGCTTCCATCAGCCGCAGCGACATGTCGATGCTGATCGTCGGCGCCGTGCTGGTCAGTCTCCTGGCCATTTTCGCCGACCTGCTTCTGCAATGGCTGCAACGCTCGCTGACTCCAAAAGGATTGCTCAAATGATCGAACTTCAAAACCTGTCCAAGACCTTCCAAAGCAACGGCAAGACCGTAACAGCCGTGAACGATGTGAGCCTGACCGTCAATGAAGGCGAAATTTGCGTATTCCTCGGCCCCTCAGGCTGCGGCAAGAGCACCACGCTGAAGATGATCAACCGCCTGATCAAGCCCTCTTCAGGCAAGATTTTGATCAACGGCGAAGACACCACCGACCTGGACGAAGTGACCTTGCGCCGCAACATCGGTTATGTGATCCAGCAGATCGGCCTGTTCCCCAACATGACCATCGAAGAAAACATCGTGGTGGTGCCGAAACTGCTCGGCTGGGACAAACAGAAATGCCACGACCGCGCCCGCGAGTTGATGAGCATGATCAAGCTGGAACCCAAGCAGTACCTGCATCGCTACCCGCGTGAGTTGTCGGGCGGGCAGCAACAGCGGATCGGCGTGATCCGTGCTCTGGCGGCCGATGCGCCGTTGTTGTTGATGGATGAACCGTTCGGCGCGGTCGACCCGATCAACCGCGAGATGATCCAGAACGAGTTCTTCGAGATGCAGCGGGCGCTGAACAAGACCGTGATCATGGTCAGCCACGACATCGACGAAGCGATCAAGCTGGGCGACAAGATCGCGATTTTCCGCGCCGGCAAGCTGCTGCAGATCGACCACCCGGACACGCTGCTCGCGCACCCGGCCGATGAATTCGTCAGCAACTTCGTAGGCCAGGACAGCACCCTCAAGCGCCTGCTGCTGGTGAAGGCCGAAGACGCGGCGGACAACGCACCGTCGGTGAGCCCGGAGACGCCAGTGGCCGATGCGCTGGAACTGATGGACGAGCATGACCGCCGTTATGTGGTGGTCACCTGCGCCGAGAACAAGGCACTGGGCTATGTACGACGTCGCGACCTGCACCGTCAGACCGGGACCTGCGGGCAATACCTACGCGAATTCAATGCCACGGCAGCGTATGACGAGCATTTGCGCATCCTGTTGTCGCGCATGTACGAGTTCAACCGTTCGTGGTTGCCGGTGATGGATGCGGAGCGGGTGTTCCTGGGGGAAGTGACCCAGGAGTCGATTGCCGAGTACTTGAGCTCCGGTAAGTCGCGTGGGGGCAAGACCAGTATCGTCTCCCCCGCCGAAACCGCGTTGGCCTGACCTGACACAACACAGGTCAAAATGTGAGAGGGGGCTTGCTCCCTCCCACATTTAGTCTCTGGTGTGTCAGGAAATGCCGTCAATTTCCCTTCTGCGAGGAACATCATTCCGTCACACCGGTCGGTTACATAAGTAGCTGCACGAGGTGCCGCGACGAACGCGTGCAAAAACGCGACATTTTTAGTTGATCTATAGCCCCTCACGTCCTAAAGTTCGCGCCGAACGTCCATGCTGGAAACGATCCATCCGGCTCAAGTACTGACGACGAGACAGCAAGGCCAAGGGAAGCGGTTATTCCCATGGCCTTTTTGCTTTCGGCGACATGCCTTGGGAAGTAGGCGAACCAAAGTGGGGATACGGAGGACGTTCATTTGCACCCATTGACTAAAACAGTTTGCCCTTAGGAGTTCCCAGCATGTCGATCCAGGTCGAAGATTATTTCGCGCGCGCCACTTTTGACAAAATGAAGGCGTTCGCCGACAAGCAAGAAACCCCATTCGTGGTGATCGACACTGCGATGATCAGCCAGGCCTACGATGACCTGCGCGCCGGTTTCGAATTCGCCAAGGTTTATTACGCGGTCAAGGCCAACCCGGCTGTCGAGATCATCGACCTGCTCAAAGACAAAGGTTCGAGCTTCGACATCGCTTCGATCTATGAGCTGGACAAAGTGATGGACCGTGGCGTCAGCCCGGACCGTATCAGCTACGGCAACACCATCAAGAAGTCCAAGGACATCCGCTACTTCTACGAGAAAGGCGTGCGCCTGTTCTCCACCGACTCCGAAGCCGACCTGCGCAACATCGCCAAG
>NZ_JBOICG010000221.1:0-9687 GCF_050739995.1 Pseudomonas sp.
GTCCTCAGCTACAAGAACGAGCTGTATTTCCCGGTGTTCAAGCGCTACACCGAACAGCAGTTCGGCGGACAATTGCCGTTCCAGGCCGACTACCGCAGTGACTACGTGCAAAAGCTGATCAAGCAGGACGGCGGCTGGATGTTGTTCCCGCCGATCCCGTTCAGCGACGACACCCCCAACTACGAACTGATCCGCCCGGCCCCCAGCCCGCCGTCGTCGGTGAACTGGCTGGGCACCGATGACCAGGCGCGGGATGTGCTGGCGCGGGTGATCTTCGGCGCACGGGTGTCGATTCTGTTTGCCCTCGCACTCACCGCCATCAGCGCCGTCATCGGCATTGCCGCCGGTGCGTTGCAAGGCTATTACGGCGGCTGGGTCGACCTGGTCGGCCAGCGCATCCTTGAAGTGTGGTCCGGGCTGCCGGTGCTGTACCTGTTAATCATCCTGTCAGGCTTTGTCGAGCCTAACTTCTGGTGGTTGCTGGGGATCATGGCGTTGTTTTCCTGGCTGGCGCTGGTGGACGTAGTGCGCGCCGAGTTCCTGCGCGGGCGCAACCTGGAGTACGTCAAGGCCGCACGGGCGTTGGGGCTGGGCGATGGCAAGATCATTCGTCGGCATATCCTGCCCAATGCCATGACGGCGACCTTGAGCTATTTGCCGTTCATCCTCACCGGCGCGATTTCTACCTTGAGCGCCCTGGATTTCCTCGGCTTCGGCATGCCCGCAGGCAGCGCGTCGCTGGGCGAGTTGATCGCCCAGGGCAAGCAGAACCTGCAGGCGCCCTGGTTGGGGCTGACGGCGTTTTTCACCTTGGCGCTGATCCTGTCGCTGCTGGTCTTTATCGGCGAGGCATTACGTGATGCCTTCGACCCACGTTCATGAGTGACTCCCTATGAACCTGATCGAAATCCGCGACCTCAGTGTCGCCTTCAGCGGCCAGACCGTGGTGCGCAACCTGAGCCTGGATGTACGCCCCGGCGAGTGCCTGGCACTGGTGGGCGAATCGGGCTCCGGCAAGTCGGTGACGGCCCATTCGATTTTGCAACTGCTGCCCGAAGCCGGTACGCAAACCACTGGCTCCGTGAAATATCGCGGCCAAGAGCTTATAGGCGCTTCGACGGCCACCCTGCAAAAGCTGCGCGGCAACCGTATCGCGATGATTTTCCAGGAGCCGATGACCTCCCTCAACCCGCTGCACAGCATCGAAAAGCAGATCGGCGAAACCCTGCTGCTGCACAAGGGCCTGGGCGGCAAAGCGGCGCAGGCGCGCATCCTTGAGCTGCTCGAACTGGTGGGTATCCAGAAGCCCCAGGAGCGGCTCAAGGCTTACCCGCATCAACTCTCCGGTGGCCAGCGCCAACGGGTGATGATCGCCATGGCCTTGGCCTGCGAACCGGAACTGCTGATCGCCGACGAACCGACCACTGCGCTGGACGTCACCGTGCAGCGCAAGATCCTGTTGCTGCTCAAATCGCTACAAAAGCGCCTGGGCATGTCGCTGCTGTTGATCAGCCACGACCTCAACCTGGTGCGCAGCATTGCCCAGCGCGTGTGCGTGATGCGTGCCGGGGAAATTGTCGAGCAGGCCGACTGCCAGACTTTGTTCAGTGCTCCGCACCACCCTTACAGCCGCCTGCTGCTGGATGCCGAGCCCGTCGGTGCGGCGCTGTGCAGTGATGAGCGCGAGACGGTATTGCAAGTGGACGACTTGACCGTGCAGTTCCCTCTCGGTGGCGGGTTGTTTCGGCGCAAGACCTACCTGCGTGCAGTCGACGGCATCAGCCTCAGTGTGCAGCGTGGCAAAACCCTGGGAATCGTCGGCGAGTCCGGTTCGGGCAAGTCCACATTGGGCCAGGCAATCCTGCGTTTGCTGGACTCCAGTGGCAGCATCCGTTTCCAGGGCGAAGCCCTAGACCCGTTGAACCCTCGGCAGATGCGCCCCTGGCGCAAGCAGATGCAGGTGGTGTTCCAGGACCCTTATGGCAGCCTGAGCCCGCGCATGTCGGTGCAACAGATCATCAGTGAAGGCCTGGAGGTCCATGCCCCCTGCAGCCTGGAAGATCGCGATGCCCAGGTGATCCAGGTGCTCAAGGATGTGGGCCTCGACCCTGAAAGTCGACACCGTTACCCCCATGAGTTTTCCGGGGGCCAGCGCCAACGCATCGCCATCGCCCGGGCCTTGGTGCTCAAGCCCGCGCTGATGCTGCTGGACGAGCCTACCTCGGCGCTGGATCGAACCGTGCAGAAGCAAGTGGTGGCCTTGCTGCGCGAACTTCAGGAGAAGTACGGCCTGACTTACCTGTTCATCAGCCATGACCTGGCGGTGGTGCGCGCCATGGCCCACGACATGATCGTGGTCAAGGATGGCAAGGTGGTGGAGCGCGGAGCGAGCCACGCTGTATTTGAGTCACCGCAGCATCCGTACACCCAGGAACTGCTAGCGGCCGCACAGCCATGAACACCAGTCTCAAGGATTACCAACAAGTTCGCGGCCTGGCCATCCAGTCGCTGTTCGAGATCATCGAACAGTCCAGCGAGGGCACGGTGATCGTCGACCGCGACGCGAATATCGTGTGGATGAACGAGCGCTACGCCAAGCGTTTCGGCCTTGACAGTGCCGACGACGCCATTGGCCAGCCTTGTGAAAAGGTGATTTCCAATAGCCTGCTGCGCCAGGTGGTGCGCACCGACCGGCCGATTCTGCTGGACATCCAGGACACGCCCAAAGGCCCGCTGGTGGTGATGCGCCTGCCGATTCATGACGATGCCGGCGCGGTGATCGGGGCGATTGGTTTTGCGCTATTCGATGAGCTGCGCAACCTGTCACCGATGATCGAGCGCTACCTGAGCATGCAGCAGGAGCTGGCGTCCACCCGCTCGCTGCTGCGCAAGCGCCAGAGCAAATACAACTTCGCCCACTTTATCGGCACCAGCGCCGCTGGCCTGGAGGTCAAACGCCGGGCACGCCGTAGCGCGAGCGCCGAGTCACCGGTGTTGCTGCTCGGGGAAACCGGCACTGGCAAGGAGCTGCTCGCCCAGGCGATTCACGGTGCCTCAAACCGTGCGCATAAAGCCTTTGTCAGTATCAACAGCGCGGCGATTCCCGCTGATCTGCTGGAAGCCGAATTCTTCGGCACCGCGCCCGGCGCCTTTACCGGCGCGGATCGCAAGGGTCGCCCCGGTAAACTGCAAATCGCCCAGGGCGGTACGCTGTTCCTCGATGAAATCGGCGACATGCCGCTGCCGCTGCAAAGCAAATTACTGCGGGTACTGCAGGAAAAAGAATACGAACCGGTCGGCTCCAACGAGATGCTGCACAGCGATGTGCGGGTGATTGCCGCCACGTCCCTGGATCTGGAGGCAGCCATCAAGCGCGGTGAGTTCCGTGCGGACTTGTATTACCGATTGAACGTGTTGCCCATCCAAGTGCCGCCGTTGCGCGAACGCCTGGAAGATATCCCGGCGCTGAGCGAAGCGATTCTTGAGGAACTGCGCAGCCAGCACGAACTCGATCCCGAAGCGTTGGTATTGTTGGCACAGCACGCCTGGCCAGGGAACATCCGTGAGTTGCGCAATGTGCTCGAACGGGCGGCCTTGCTGAGTGATGCCCTGGTGTTGAATGCCGAGGACATTCGCGCGGCGATCGGCACATTCAGCCCAGTGGAGCACGGAACGGTGCGGGCCCTCGAGGGTGAATCGTTCAGTGCTGCACGGGAGCGGTTTGACCGGCAGGTGATCGGGGCCGCCTTGAAAGCCAGCGACGGGAATGTGGTGGAGGCAGCCAGGCGATTGGGGCTTGGGCGGTCGACGCTGTACAAGAAGATGGTGGCGCTGGGTATCGCCTAGTCTCAAGATAGAGATGAATATCTCCATAAAGAGACTATCTAATGTGGGAGGAGGCTTGCCCCCGATGGCAGTGTGTCAGCCAACCCATCTATCAACTGACACTCCCTCATCGGGGGCAAGCCCCCTCCCACATTTGCTCCTCACCTGTCTCAAAATAGAGACAGCCTTGAGGCCTTCTGCTAAAAATTTAAAATTTCCCTATATATTTCAAAAACTTAAAATTTTGGCACACATCTCGCTATAGCCCTTCTTCAAAGCACCACCCCACAAAAATAACAATCTGGAGACACACCATGAGTGTGATCATTGCCCTCGCAGCCCTGGCGCTGCTGATGCTGGCTGCCTACCGTGGCTACAGCGTGATCCTGTTTGCCCCCATTGCCGCCCTCGGTGCGGTACTGCTGACCGACCCGTCCGCTGTCGCCCCTGCCTTTACCGGGGTGTTCATGGAGAAAATGGTCGGTTTCATCAAACTGTATTTCCCGGTGTTCTTGCTTGGCGCGGTGTTCGGCAAGTTGATCGAACTGTCGGGGTTCTCGCGCTCTATCGTCGCCGCCGCGATCCGTTTGCTCGGCACGCGCCAGGCCATGCTGGTGATTGTGCTGGTCTGCGCCCTGCTCACCTACGGCGGCGTGTCGCTGTTTGTGGTGGTGTTTGCGGTGTACCCGTTTGCCGCAGAGATGTTCCGCCAGAGCAATATCCCCAAGCGCCTGATCCCGGCGACCATCGCCCTCGGTGCGTT
Organism: Pseudomonas sp.; assembly: GCF_050739995.1. GTDB lineage: Bacteria > Pseudomonadota > Gammaproteobacteria > Pseudomonadales > Pseudomonadaceae > Aquipseudomonas. The sequence goes on from NZ_JBOICG010000221.1 coordinate 4,589, forward strand.
CTCGTTCACCATGGACGCCCTGCCCGGCACGCCACAGATCCAGAACATCATCCCCAGCACGTTCTTCAGCACCACCGCCTGGGCCGCGCCGTGGCTGGGCTTGATCGGCACGATCTTCGTGTTCTGCACCGGCATGCTCTACCTGGCGCGCCAGCGCAACAAAGCGCAGCGTGCCGGTGAAGGCTATGGCACCGAGTTGCGCAACGAGCCGGAAACCGCCGAAAACCTCACGCTGCCCAACCCCTGGATCGCGCTGTCGCCGCTGATTCTGGTGGGTGTGATGAACCTGCTGTTCACCCATTGGATCCCTCAGTGGTACGGCAAGACCCACAGCCTCAGCCTGCCGGGCATGAGCGCACCCGTGACGACCGAAATCGCCAAGCTCACCGCGATCTGGGCGGTACAGGCTGCGCTGCTGGTGGGCATCTTGATGGTGTTGGTATTCGGCTGGTCAGCCATCAAAAGCAAGCTCGCCGAAGGCAGCAAAAGCGCGGTCAGCGGCGCCTTGCTGGCGGCGATGAACACCGCGTCGGAGTACGGCTTCGGTGCAGTGATCGCCTCGCTGCCGGGTTTTCTGGTGCTGGCGGACTGGCTCAAGGGCATCCCCAACCCGCTGGTCAACGAAGCGATTACCGTCACCTTGCTGGCCGGCATCACCGGTTCCGCGTCCGGTGGCATGAGCATCGCCCTGGCTGCCATGTCCGAGAGCTTTATTTCGGCGGCCCATGCGGCCAATATCCCCCTTGAAGTGCTGCACCGGGTCGCGGCCATGGCCAGCGGCGGCATGGACACCCTGCCCCACAACGGCGCGGTGATCACGCTGCTGGCGGTCACCGGGCTGACCCACCGCGAAGCCTACAAGGACATTTTCGGCATCACGATCATCAAGACCCTCGCGGTGTTCGTGGTGATCGGTACTTTCTACGCCACCGGCATTGTGTGAGGTTTGTATGACGATTTTGAATGGCAAGACCGCCCTGGTTACCGGCTCCACCAGTGGCATCGGTTTGGGCATCGCACTGAGCCTGGCCAAGGCCGGCGCCAACCTGATCCTCAACGGCTTCGGCGACGCCAGCGCGGTGATCGCCCAGGTGCAGGCGTTCGGTGGCAAGGTCGGCCATCACCCGGCGGACGTCAGCGACCCGACGCAGATCGCCGACATGCTCGCCTACGCCGAGCGTGAGTTCGGCGGCGTGGATATCCTGGTGAACAATGCCGGCATCCAGCACGTGGCCGCCGTGGAAGACTTCCCGGTGGAGCGCTGGGATTCGATCATCGCCATCAACCTGTCCTCGGTGTTCCACAGCATTCGCTTGAGCTTGCCGGGGATGAAGGCCAAGGGCTGGGGGCGCATCGTCAACATCGCGTCGGTGCACGGCCAGGTCGGTTCGGTGGGCAAGGCGGCGTATGTGGCAGCCAAGCACGGCGTGATCGGCCTGACCAAGGTGGTGGGCCTGGAGACGGCCACCAGCAACGTCACCTGCAACGCCATCTGTCCGGGTTGGGTGCTGACGCCGCTGGTGCAGAAGCAGATTGATGATCGTGCCGCCAGCGGCGTGGACCCGCAGCAGGCGCAGCATGACCTGCTGGCCGAGAAGCAGCCGTCACTGGAGTTCGTGACACCGCCGCAGTTGGGCGAACTCGTCTTGTTCCTGTGCAGCGAAGCCGGCAGCCAGGTGCGTGGCGCGGCGTGGAATATCGATGGAGGCTGGCTGGCTCAATAAAACCAGACACTGGAGATTAAAACTGTGGGAGGGGGCTTGCCCCCGATGGCGGTGTATCAGTTAACACATTGATTACTGACCCATTGCTATCGGGGGCAAGCCCCCTCCCACATTGGAACTCTATTGTTTGGAAGACCTGTACAAAAATAAGAGACGTACGTATGTCCGACATCCTCTGGCAACCCTCCCCGGAACGCATCGCCAACACGCGCATGGACCAGTTCCGCCGCTACATCAACAAGCGCTACAGCGTGCAGCTCAACGACTACCCCGCCCTGCACCAATGGAGCATCGACCAGCGCCCAGACTTCTGGCGGGCCATCGTCGCCTACTTCGATGTGCAATTTCGCAGCCCGCCCACCGCGACGCTGATCGAAGACGCTGAAATGCCCAGCGCCCAGTGGTTCCCCGGCGCCACCCTGAACTTTGCCGAACACCTGCTGCGCCGTCGCGACGCTCACCCTGCGGTAGTGGCTATCAGTGAAGACGGCCAGCGCGAACAACTGACCTACGCCGAATTGGCCAGCCACGTTGCCGGCTTGCAAAAAAGCCTGCGGGCGGCCGGCGTCGTGCAGGGCGACCGCGTCGCCGCGTGCATGCCCAACACCTGGCAAACCCTGGTGGGCATGCTCGCCACCACCAGCCTCGGTGCGATCTGGTCATGTTCGTCACCGGACTTCGGCACTCAGGGTGTGATCGACCGTTTCGGCCAGATCGAACCCAAGGTGCTGATCACCTGCGCCGGTTACCGCTACGCCGGTAAAAACATCGACCAGACCGTCAAGCTCAATGAAATCCTCGAACGCCTGCCGTCCCTTGAACAACTGATCATCGTCCCGTATGCACGGCCCCAGGCGCGCGTCGACGACTACCGCAGCCAAGCCAGGGTCACGCTGTGGAGCGACTTTTATCAAGTCGGTGGCGAGCCTGAGTTTGTTGCCGTGCCGTTCGACCACCCGCTGTACATCCTCTATTCCAGCGGCACCACCGGGGTGCCCAAGTGCATCATCCATGGCACCGGTGGCGTACTGCTCACCCACCTCAAGGAACACGGCTTACACGCCGACCTGTCCAGGGATGACTGCCTGTTCTACTACACCACCTGCGGCTGGATGATGTGGAACTGGCTGGTGTCGGTACTCGCCCTTGGCGCCACGGCGGTGCTGTATGACGGCTCGCCGTTCTACCCAGGCCCCGAGCGATTGATCGACCTGATCGACGCAGAAAAGATCAGCGTGTTCGGCACCAGCCCGAAATTCCTCGCCACCCTGGAAAAATCCGCGCTGCAACCGCGCCTGAGCCATGACCTGAGCAGCCTCAAAGGGCTCATTTCCACCGGTTCGCCGCTGTCGCCGCAGAGTTATGACTACGTGTACCGCGAGATCAAAAGCGAGCTGTGCCTGTCGTCGATGTCGGGCGGCACCGACATCGTTTCCTGCTTTGTGATTGGCAATCCGGTGCTGCCGGTGCGGCGTGGTGAAATGCAATGCAAGAGCCTGGCAATGGCCATCGAAGTGTGGGACGAGCAAGGCCAGCCATTGATCGGCGAAAAAGGCGAGCTGGTGTGCACCCGGCACTTCCCGGCCATGCCGATCGGGTTATGGAACGATCCTGACCAGCAGAAATTACGCGCCTCGTATTTCAGCCAGTTTCCCGGTGTGTGGGCCCAGGGCGACTACGCCGAACAACGCCCCAACGGCAGCCTGCTGATCCATGGGCGCTCCGACGCGGTGCTCAATCCTGGCGGTGTGCGTATCGGCACCGCAGAGATTTATCGCCAGGTGGAAAAAGTCCCGCAAGTCATGGAAAGCCTGGCCATCGGCCAACGCTGGCGCGACGACGTGCGCGTGGTGTTGTTCGTGCGCCTCAATGAGGGTATCAAGCTGGATGAAGCGCTGGAACAGCAGATCCGCCAGGTCATCCGTGCCAACACCACACCGCGTCATGTGCCGGCAAAGATCCTCGCCGTCAACGATATCCCACGTACCATCAGCGGCAAGATCGTGGAACTGGCGGTGCGCAATGTCGTTCACGGCGAACCGGTAAAAAACACCGACGCCCTAGCTAATCCAGAGGCCCTGGCTCACTTTCGCGACCGCCCTGAACTCGCGACGTAAGGATGAAAGGTTTCAGCCCTGACGTACTCATTTGAAGAAAAAACCCCAATGCATGCTATTTTTCGAGGGGTAGTCAGCCGTTCCCAACTCACGGGATAATCGGTTTCGGTCATATTTCAAAGCGTTACGCTCAGGGCTTTTTCATGAATGGGACATCCACCGGCAGCGAAGCCGCAGTATTGATCGCGCGGCGGGATTGGGCACATAGCCCGCTCGGTGATGCCAGCAGTTGGCCGCAAAGCCTGCGCACCGCCGTCGACATCGTGCTGCACTCGCCGATGCCGATGCTCCTGCTGTGGGGCAGCCAGCTCACTCAGCTCTACAACGATGGTTTCGCCTTGCTTGCGGGCAACAAGCACCCCGAAGCCCTGGGCCGACCGGCCCATGAAACCTGGCCGGAGCTCGAAAGTTTCACCGCGCCAGTCTACGACGCAGTTCTCGGCGGGCAGGTGCGCACCTTCAGCGAGCAGCGCTTCGTCCTGCAACGCAATCACCGCGACACCGAAATCTGGCTCGACCTGACCTACAGCCCTGTGCGTGATGAAAGCGGTACAGTCGCCGGTATTCTGGTCATCGCCATTGAGACCAATGAGCGCCGCAGCAAAGCCCTCGAACTGCAGCAACGTTCCGAAGACAGCCTCAAGGCCCAACACAGCACCGAGCAACGCCTTCAATTGGCACTGGCGGCTACCGACGCGGTCGGCACCTGGGATTGGGATATCGGCGAAGACCGATTCATCGCCGATGCACATTTCGCCTATCTGCATGGTGTCGACCCGGAAGACGCCGACCTGCTGCCGATCAGCGCCTATTTGCAAGGCGTACATCCCGAAGACCGCGGCATGGTGGCGCGCAGCATCAAGCATTGCATCACCTTCGGCACTGAATACGCCGAGGAATACCGCCTGCTGCAAGCCGACGGCCAAGTGCGCTGGGTGTTTGCCCGAGGCCGCTGCTACAAGGACCCTCAGGGCCGCCCGGCGCGCTTCCTCGGCGCGGCACTGGACCTGACCGAACGCAAGCACACCGAACAAGCCTTGCGCCAAAGCCAGACCGAACTGCAACTGATCATCAACGCCATGCCGGTGCTGATCGGCTATGTCGACCACGAAGAGCGCTTTCGCCTGAACAACAGCGCCTACCTCGATTGGTACGGCATGACGCCCCAGGAGCTGTACGGCAAGTCCATCCGCGAAGTGCTCGGCGACGACGTGTATGCCGGGCGCGAGGACAAGATTGCCGCGGCGCTCAAGGGCAA
>NZ_JBOICG010000222.1:0-1512 GCF_050739995.1 Pseudomonas sp.
TCGGGAGCAAGCCCCCTCCCACATTTAACTGTGTTTCAGCCGAATTTCTGGTGATGTCTAAGGGTTTCGCTGGGCAATTCCTGAAACAGCGCCCGATAGCTATTGGAAAACCGTCCCAAATGCCAGAACGACCAATTCATCGCCACCTCGGCCACGGTCGTTCCCGGCGAAGTCAGCAACTCGCGGCGTGCACCGTTCAAGCGGCGCAATCTCAACCACTGCGCCGGGCTCATCCCGGTGTAGGTCTTGAAGCCTTGCTGCAATTGGCGCAACGGCACGCCGGCAATCTGCGCCAACTCCAGCAGGTTGACGGTTTCATCCGGCGCATCCGCCGCCCATTCGCCGATACGGGCCATCAACTGGCGTTCTTCACTGCGGCGCTGCAAGGAACTGCGGTCCAGGCATACGCAGGCGTTGTCGAGAATGAACAGGCAGTCGTCGAGCAATTGCTGGGTGAGGGCGTCTCGGCTGATCGGGTCGCTGATCGACGACAAACGCGTCAGGGTGCCGCTGAGCCAGCGGGTGAACAGCGCGTTCTGCTGGCAGGTCAGCGGCGCCATGAACAAACCGTCCAGTTTCGCCACGTCCAGCCCCTGGCGCTGCACGAACTGCGGGCCGAATACCACCGCCACTTCACGGTAGTTTTCCGGGGTGATCCAGGTGTTGCGGCTTTCGCCATTGAGCATGTACAGCGCGTTATCACTGCCGTCGAAACAAAACGCCAACGCGCCTGGCGGGGCATTGAAATGCTGTTCCACGCGGGTGTTCATGCACTCTTCGTACACCTCCACACCTTGCAGGTCGAGGTAGCGGATGCGGCCGGCGAAATGCCCGGGAGACATCTGCTGGTACTGCTGCACCCAGCCGGGTGTCGCATTGCATTGAGCGGCCACATCACCGGTGGTGAAGGCCTGTACGCGCAAAGCTGTTGCCTGTGTCATGGGTAACCTGGGCGCACTCTATTGGTGCGTTGTGGTTCGTGCAAAGTGGATAGATGGCCTTTGAAGGCTGGCTCAAGATAGACCTCAATGCGCCGTGAGTACAACCCGGCGTGTGCATCCCACCCATGACGAGGTTCTTATGAACGCCCCCTTCGATCAGCTGTCCGCCTGGCTGAAAGAACACAAGATTACCGAAGTCGAATGCGTGATCAGTGACTTGACTGGCATCGCACGCGGCAAGATTGCGCCCACCAACAAGTTCCTGCATGAGCGAGGCATGCGCCTGCCGGAAAGTGTGTTGTTGCAAACGGTAACCGGGGATTTTGTCGACGACGACGTCTACTACGACCTGCTTGATCCCGCCGACATCGACATGATCTGCCGCCCGGATTCAGCCGCCGTTTACGTGGTGCCGTGGGCCATCGAGCCGACCGCCATCGTCATCCACGACACCTTCGACAAGCAGGGCAACCCGATTGAACTGTCGCCGCGCAACGTCCTGAAAAAAGTCCTCAAGCTGTATGCCGACAAGGGCTGGCGGCCAATCGTCGCGCCGGAGATGGAGTTCTAC
>NZ_JBOICG010000223.1:0-3226 GCF_050739995.1 Pseudomonas sp.
ACCTGACCCATATGAAGCTGATGAGCGGTGGCGTGACCTCTGAACTGTTCGAGCAGATCGTGTACCGCATGCTCAGCGAAGGCAGCTACACCAAGCACCGCAAGCGCATGGTGCAACGGTTGATGGAGTCGGGTGGACGGGTCGAGCAATGGCTCAAGCGGTGCGGCTGCGAACTGCCAATGGGTTATGAAGGCGGGATGTTTATCTGGGCGCGCTTGCCACCCGGCGTGAACGGCGAACGGCTGGCCCAGGCCGCATTGCAACAGGGCATGGTGTTGGCGCCGGGCGCGCTGTTTGGCTATGACCCGGCACACGCTGACTCGATGCGCTTCAATGTGGCCCACAGTGACGAGCCACGGGTGCAACAGATATTTGAGACGCTGTTGCAATTGACGTTGAGCAGTCGTGTCAGCGGCGGCTTAGGTGCCCAAGTGCGTATCGCGCGTTGATCAACCCGGCAGCGGAATCACCCGCAACGGCCGGACCGACTTGTAGGAAAAACTCGAATAAATCTCTTTGACACAAGGCAGGGTCTGCAAGACCTCCCTGGCAAACTCGCCGAACGACTCCAGATCCTTGGCCACTACTTCCAGTAAGAAGTCATAGCGCCCCGACACGTTATGGCACGCCACGATCTCCGGGATTTCCAACAGCCGTTTCTCGAACGCCCGGGCAATGTCCTGGGTATGGCTCTCCATCATGATGCTGACAAATGCCGTCACCCCATAGCCGAGTGCCTTGGGCGACAAAATCGCCTGGTAGCCACTGATCACCCCGCTGTCTTCCAGGTTTTTGACCCGACGCCAGCAGGGCGAAGTGGTCAGGGCCACCCGGTCGGCCAATTCGGCCACGGTCAGACGGGCATTGCCTTGCAGCGCGTTTAAAAGGGCTTTGTCGGTGCGGTCCAGATTGATGGGCATAACGTGCCTCTAATCATTATTTTTATAGGGTTTTCATCCCCTGGCGCGGGATTTTCCAACAAATTTCGCAACGTTCATCTCTGGTTATGAGCATAGCATTGTAGGAAATAAGGAGCGCCCGACATGAACAATAAACACAATACATTCGGCTTTTCCACCCGCGCCATCCACCACGGCTATGACCCCAAGGACCACCATGGCGCCCTGGTGCCGCCAACCTACTTGTCCGCCACGTTCGCCTTCCCGACCGCTGAATACGGCGCCGCCTGCTTTGCCGGTGAAGCGAACGGCCACTTCTATACGCGGATTTCCAACCCTACCCTGGCGTTGCTTGAATCGCGCATGGCCACCCTGGAAAACGGCGAGGCGGCGGTGGCGTTCAGCTCTGGCATGGGCGCGATTGCCGCAACGTTCTGGACCCTGCTGCGGCCCGGCGACGAAATCATCGTCAGCCAGACCCTCTATGGCTGCACCTTCGCTCTGTTGCACCATGGCATCGGCGAGTTCGGTATCAAGGTGCGCCATGTCGACCTAACCGACCTGGCCGCCCTGCGGGATGCACTCTCCCCCGCCACCCGCATGATCTATTGCGAAACCCCGGCCAACCCCACCCTGCAATTGGTCGACATCGCCGCCGTGGCCCAGCTCGCCCACCAGCAGCCGAATGTCACCGTGGTGGTCGATAACACCTACTGCACGCCCTACCTGCAACGCCCCCTGGAATTGGGCGCCGACGTGGTGGTGCACTCGGCCACCAAATACCTCAGCGGGCACGGCGACATTACCGCTGGCATTGCGGTGAGCAGCCACGCCCTGGCGCAACGCATTCGCCTGCAAGGGCTCAAGGACCTGACCGGCGCCGTGATGTCGCCGCAGGACGCGTCACTGTTGATGCGTGGCCTCAAGACCTTGGCCCTGCGCATGGAACGCCACTGCAGCAGCGCCCAGACGGTGGCCGAAACCCTGCAGGCGCACCCCGCCGTGCAGTGGGTGACCTACCCCGGGCTGCGTTCTTTCCCACAGTACGAATTGGCGGCACGCCAGATGAAAATGGCCGGTGGCATGATCGCCTTTGAACTCAAGGGTGGGATCGAGACCGGCCGGCGCTTCATGAACGCCCTCAAACTGTTCACCCGCGCGGTCAGCCTGGGCGATGCGGAGTCACTGGCCCAGCACCCAGCGAGCATGACCCACTCCACCTACACCCCGGAGGAACGGGCGCACCATGGAATCAGTGAAGGCCTGGTGCGTTTGTCGGTGGGGCTGGAGGACGTCGCCGACCTGCTCGCCGATATTCAACAGGCCCTGGCCAAGTGCACCCGTGAAGCGACGCGCCCGCGTTCGGTCACCGCACATGCTGTGAGATAAGCCCCACGCTCAGAGTTATCCTTTCCCACAAACGGTGGTCGGACTGGTCCGACCATCGTTATGCTTTTTTAATCTGATTTTTTATAGATTGGATCCCCATGCAATCGCCAGGCTGTACTAGCATACGTGCCGGCGGAAAGCATTATCACTGTGGGTTATTCGCATTGGCCAGCTTGTTAAACCCCGCCGTTATAAAGCCGAATACCTGCACCTGAAATTCATGGACGAACTGATGAACTCACACCTGTTCCCACATATAGGCAAGGTCATCGCCAGCACCGGCAGTCGCCATTTTCCACGTTTGCTGCATGACCTCATCCTGACCCAACTGGCAGTGGACGCTACGCATATTTCGCAATTGCAGGTCAGTTGCACAGGGCACACCCGCCGTAAGATCAGCCCGGTCTACACCGATTCGGTCCTCGCCCTGGATCAAGAACAACCCGCCGCCCAGCTACACCTCACACGCCGCAAGGACGACATGCGTTACGTGCTATCGGTGTACCGCTCCCACCAGTCCGAAAGCTTCTCACCGCAAGAGCGCAGCATGCTGCTGGACTTTTCCACCCTGCTGCTGCCGATGGTGGAAAAACACATCATCGCGATCCAGCCATGCCGCCAGGACAACACACCGCTGGTCCCGCAAAACCAAGGGATCGAAACCCTGCGTCGACGCATCCAGGAACGCTTGGTGCAATCCGGGCTGACCCTGTCCAACCGTGAACTGGAAGTGTGTGTCGGCCTGCTGGCCGGGCGCACCGCGCCAGAGTTGGCGGAGCAATTGGCGCTGAAGGTCAATACCATCGAAAGCTACCTGAAGCGGGCGGCGATCAAACTGGGCATCAGTGGGCGGCATTCATTGTTGCGGTGGATGTACGCCACCGAAGACACAACAGCTTAAATTGTAGTGAGCGGGCTTGCCCCGCGCTGGGCTGCGT
>NZ_JBOICG010000224.1:0-1765 GCF_050739995.1 Pseudomonas sp.
TGCAACTGCGCCATGTGTGCACCTTTGCCTTCGAAAGCCTGTCCACATTGCTGCACGCGCCAGTACCCATCGATCTACCCAGCGTCGAGCAGAAAGTGCTGTTCGACGGGCGCGGTGGCTATTGCTATGAGCTGAACCAGATGTTCCTGGCCCTGTTGCAGGAACTCGGCTTCGACGCACGGGGCATCACTGGCCGCGTGGTGCTGGGCGGTCCTGCGGATGCGCACACCGCACGTACCCATCGCATGAGCCTGGTGACCCTGGAGGGCGTGCGCTACATCACCGATGTCGGCTTTGGCGGCATGGTGCCCAGCAGCCCGTTGCACCTGGACACCGAGGCGGTGCAGGCCACGGCCCACGAGCCCTATCGCTTGACGTTCGACGGGCAGGGCAGCTACACCCTGTGGGCGCTGGTCGCCGAGGAGTGGCGTGGCCTGTATGTGTTCGACCTGCAAGTGCAGGCGGCGATCGACTACGAAATCGGCAACTGGTACGTCTCTACCCACCCGGACTCAGTCTTCCTCGGCCAGTTGAAAGCGGCGCGGTTGGCGCCGGGCAAGCGCTATACCCTGGCCAACGCCAACTATGCGGTGCATTGCCTGGACGGGCCCAGCGAAAAGCGTGTGATCGACACGGCCGATGAGCTGCAAGTGCTGCTCAGTACGACGTTTGGCATTCGCCTGCCGACGCATCCACAACTGCGTGAAACCCTGGAGCGGCTAGTGAAGCCCTGACTGTCCGCACAAGCCCCCTTTGTGGCCCCCAAAACCCTCAACCCAAGACGGCCGGCTGCCTTAGTGTGGAATGCACTTTCCACAGTATAAGAAGAGAGGGTGGCCATGCGTCGCATCACGTTACTGTTGGCTGTGCTTGGCCTGCTGACGGCCTGTGACGACACCGCCAAACACCCCCCCGAACGCGCCGCGGCGGCGTCAGCCATGCCCGCCGACCCGGCGCTTGCCCAGGTCTACGACACCAGTTGCAAGCTGTGCCACGCCAACCCGGCATCGGGTGCACCCTTGGTCGGTGATCGTGCGGCCTGGAGCCCACGCGTGGCCCAGGGCTCCGACACGCTGCTGGATCACAGTATCAACGGTTACAACGGCATGCCACCGATGGGGCTGTGCATGCAGTGTTCCGAAGAGCAGTTCCTGGCGCTGATCAGCTTTATGGCCGGTGTTCAACTCCAACAATAAAAAGAGGTGGTGGATGGCGCTTTCACGGCGGCAACTGTTGCAACGCTCAAGCATGGCCGGTGTTTTTCTGGCGCTGACCGGTAACCCGGTGCTGGCGCAATTGGCGCGTGCGCCGCGGCTGATTCCGTGGCGTAACTGGTCGGGGGCGCAAACGTGCCTGCCGCTGGCCCGCCTGGCCCCCAAAGACCTGGATGAGCTGGTGCAGGTGATTCGCCAGGCGCCGGGCAACATTCGGCCGGTCGGCTCGGCGCACTCGTTCAGCGCCCTGGTGCCGACTGATGGCACGTTGCTCTCCCTGAGCTACTTCAACGGCTTGCTGGAGCATGACCCCGCGACCCTGCAAGCCACGTTTGCGGCCGGCACGCCGATGTCACGCATGGGCCCGGCGCTCAAGGCCGTCGGCCAGGCGCTGCCGAACATGGCGGATATCGATTACCAGACCCTGGCCGGTGCCATCTCCACCTCGACCCACGGCACCGGAGTGGGCTTTACCTCGTATTCGGGTTGCGTCACCGGGTTGCAACTGGTGACGGCTCAAGGCGAGGTGCTGGACTGCGACGCCCAGCGCC
>NZ_JBOICG010000225.1:0-5352 GCF_050739995.1 Pseudomonas sp.
CCGCAGCAGTGCGCCGCGTTCCAGGGCGTGTTCGAACACCTTCAGGCCACGGCGCTCCTGCCAGGGGTAGGCGGTCTTGGTGGCTTTGTCCTGGACCATTTCGATGGCCAACACCATGCCGGTCTGGCGGACTTCCGAGACGTGGGGGTGGTCCACCAGGTGCGCAGTGGCGGTGGCCATGCGCTGGGCCAGGGCCTTGTTGTTTTCGATGACGTTGTCTTCTTCGAAGATATCCAAGGTCGCCAGTGCCGCGGCACACGCCAGCGGGTTGCCGGTGTAGCTGTGGGAGTGCAGGAAGGCGCGCAGGGTGGGGTAGTCGTCGTAGAACGCGTCGTACACGTCATCGGTGGTGATCACGGCCGCGAGCGGCAGGTAACCACCGGTGAGGGCCTTGGACAGACACAGGAAGTCCGGGCGAATGCCCGCTTGCTCACAAGCGAACATGCTGCCGGTGCGGCCGAAGCCCACGGCGATTTCGTCGTGGATCAGGTGCACGCCGTAGCGGTCGCAGGCTTCACGCAGCAACTTGAGGTACACCGGGTGGTACATGCGCATGCCGCCGGCGCCCTGGATCAGCGGTTCGACGATCACGGCGGCGACGGTGTCGTGGTTTTCCGCCAGGGTCTGCTCCATGGCCTGGAACATGTTGCGCGAGTGTTCTTCCCAGCTCATGCCTTCGGGGCGCAGGTAGCAATCCGGGCTCGGCACTTTGATCGTGTCGAGCAGCAACGCCTTGTAGGTCTCGGTGAACAGCGGCACGTCGCCCACCGACATCGCGGCGATGGTTTCGCCGTGGTAGCTGTTGGTCAGGGTGACGAAGCGCTTTTTATTCGGCAGGCCGCGGTTGAGCCAGTAGTGGAAGCTCATTTTCAGCGCGACTTCGATGCAGGACGAACCGTTATCGGCGTAGAAGCACCGGGTCAGGCCTTCAGGTGTCATCTGCACCAAACGCTCGGACAGCTCGATCACAGGCTGGTGGCTGAAGCCGGCGAGGATCACGTGCTCCAACTGGTCGACCTGGTCCTTGATGCGTTGGTTGATGCGCGGGTTGGCGTGACCAAACACATTGACCCACCAGGAACTGACGGCGTCGAGGTAGCGCTTGCCTTCGAAGTCTTCCAGCCACACGCCTTCACCGCGCTTGATGGGGATCAGCGGCAGTTGCTGGTGGTCTTTCATCTGGGTGCAGGGATGCCACAGCACCGCGAGGTCGCGTTGCATCCACTGGTTGTTCAAGCCCATCGGTTATCTCCTCGAAGCGGTCCTGCGGCAGGCGCAGGCGAAACAATCGCGCAAGCCTATGCAATGGCGGGCGGTGCCACAACCCATTGTGGGGGAATTCGCGTTAAACGCAGGACGATCTGTCACGTTTCTTAGGAATAGTCCTTAATCCATTGTTAACGTACTGTGCATACTGTCTAGATCGTATTTCTCGATATTTCAAAGCAAAAAATTGCGCTTTAATTCGATAGGTAAATCGCTAGTCTTGGGCACAGTTCTTACGGGATTAAGTACATGCAGCTACGCAACTCACCGGCCCGCTATGGTTGGGTCAGTATGGTCTTGCACTGGGGTGTTGCCCTTGTGGTATTTGGCCTGTTTGCCTTGGGCTTGTGGATGGTCGGCCTCGACTACTACAGCGCCTGGCGTAAAGACGCACCGGATCTGCACAAGAGTATTGGCATCACGTTGTTCGCCATCATGCTGGTGCGGATTGTCTGGCGCTTGGTCAGCCCGCCGCCACCACCGCTGGCCAGCTACAGTCGCTTGACCCGTATCGGTGCCGCATTTGGCCACGCGTTCCTGTATCTCGGGCTGTTTGCCGTGATGATCGCCGGTTACCTGATTTCCACCGCAGATGGTGTTGGTATCCCGGTGTTTGGCCTGTTTGAAATTCCTGCCGTGATTTCCGGTCTACCGGACCAGGCAGATACCGCGGGCGTGGTGCATTTGTACCTTGCCTGGGTGCTGGTGGTTTTCGCCGGTTTGCACGGCGTGGCTGCATTGAAACACCACTTTATCGATCGTGACGCGACCCTGACGCGAATGCTGGGGCGCAAAGCCTGATGTTCAACCTCGACTCACAAGGAATAGAAAGCATGTTGAAAAAGACCCTCGCCGCTTTGGCAATCGGTACTGCCCTGCTGTCCGCCGGTTCGGCAATGGCTGCCGACTACGTGATCGACAAAGAAGGCCAGCACGCCTTCGTCGACTTCAAGATCAGCCACCTGGGCTACAGCTACATCACCGGTACCTTCAAGGACCTGGACGGCAAGTTCAGCTTTGACGCGGCCAAGCCTGAAGACGCCAAGATTGAAGTCAACGTGCGTACCGCCAGTGTGTTCTCCAACCACGCTGAGCGTGACAAGCACGTCAACAGCAAGGACTTCCTGGAGTCGGGCAAATTCCCTGATGCCAAGTTCGTCTCCACCAGCGTCAAGCCAACCGGCAAAAATGCAGATGGCAAGCTGACTGCTGACGTCACTGGCGACCTGACCTTCCACGGCGTGACCAAACCTGTTGTAGTCAAGGCTACCTTCTTGGGCGAAGGCAAGGATCCATGGGGCGGCTACCGTGCCGGCTTTGAAGGCACCACTTCGCTCAGCCGCAAGGAGTTCAACCCAGGTGGCATGGACGTAGGTCCACAGTCCGACGTGGTTCAGCTGTACATCACCTTTGAAGGTGTGAAAGCGAAGTAATTTCTGTTTTTACACGAAAAAACCGGATCCTGAGATCCGGTTTTTTTATGCCCGGAATGCAATCGCAGGCAAGCCAGCTCCCACAGTTGACCTGTGTTGAGTCAAAAAAAAATGCCCCGTCTCGAAAGAGGCGGGGCATTTTTTATCGGCTTTGAAACTCAGCGGTTGCGGGTCAGCAACGCGGGTTTTTCACCACGAGGACGGCCTGGCAGTTGATCCAACTGCTCAGGTGTCGGGAAGCGATCAGCCTTCGACTCCTTGTGGATGATTTTCGGTGCCGGGCCACCACGCGGGTTCTGCACGGCGGGTTCGGACGAGCGTGGCTGGTCATCACGGGCTGGGCGGCGGTTGCGCGAGTCTTCGCGGCGAGCCTGGCCGTCACGAGGTGCACCATTGCGCGGGCCGTTGCGCTTGGCAGGTGGAGTACCGGTGGTACCGCCGCTGCTGTTGCGCGGACCGTTCTGACGACCGCCTTGCGGTTGACCGTTGCGTGGAGCACCCGCACCAGCGCCCTGTGCCGGGGCACCTGGGCGACGGCCGCGACCTTGGGCCGGCTTGGCCTGAGGTACGTAGTCGACGCGGTTACCGAAGTTATCGATATCGTCGTCCAGGAACTCGTCCGGGGCACGATCAGCGGCAGCACGTGGCGGCTGGCTCGGCTGGCGCTGTTCGCGGGCCGGAGTACCTTCACGGGGCTTCTGCTCGCGGGCAGGGCGTTCGCCACGGCCGCTGGAGGCAGATTTTTCCTTGCCTTTGTCTTTGCCCTTGTCGCGACGACCACCGCCACCACCGCCGCCGTTCGGGCCATCGCCCTTCGGACCGCGTGGGTTGCGTGGGTTGCGCACGTCCGGACGCTCGCGCGCTTCAGGCTTCTCGGCCTCCACGGCGCTGGCATCGAAGCCCATCAGGTCGCCGTCGGCGATCTTCTGCTTGGTCATGCGCTCGATGCTTTTCAGCAGTTTTTCTTCGTCCGGTGCGACCAGGGAAATGGCTTCACCCGAACGACCGGCGCGGCCGGTACGGCCGATACGGTGCACATAGTCTTCGTCGACGTTAGGCAGTTCGAAGTTGACCACGTGTGGCAACTGGTCGATATCCAGGCCGCGGGCGGCGATATCAGTGGCGACCAGGATGCGTACGGTGCCGGCCTTGAAGTCAGCCAGGGCCTTGGTGCGCGCGTTCTGGCTCTTGTTGCCGTGGATGGCGACGGCGGTGAGGCCGTGCTTGTCCAGGTACTCGGCCAGACGGTTGGCGCCGTGCTTGGTACGGGTGAACACCAGTACCTGTTCCCAGGCGCCGGCGGTGATCAGGTGGGCCAGCAGCGCACGCTTGTGGCTGGCGGCCAGGCGGAATACGCGTTGCTCGATACGCTCGACCGTGGTGTTCGGTGGCGTGACTTCGATGCGTTCCGGGTTGTGCAGCAGCTTGCCGGCCAGGGCGGTAATGTCCTGGGAGAACGTGGCCGAGAACAGCAGGTTCTGGCGCTTGGCTGGCAGGCGGGCGAGGACTTTTTTCACGTCATGGACAAAGCCCATGTCGAGCATGCGGTCGGCTTCGTCCAGTACGAGGATTTCCACGTGGGACAAATCGACGCTACCTTGGCCGCACAGGTCGAGCAAGCGACCCGGGCACGCCACCAGCACGTCAACACCACGGGACATGGCCTGAACCTGTGGGTTCATGCCGACGCCGCCGAAGATGCAGGCGCTGACGAACTTCAAGTCGCGGGCATACAGCTTGAAGCTGTCGTGTACCTGGGCGGCGAGTTCGCGGGTTGGGGTCAGGACCAGTACGCGCGGTTGGCGCGGGCCATGACGCTGGGATTTGTCCGGGTGACCGTTGGGGAACAACCGCTCCAGGATCGGGAGGGCGAAACCACCGGTTTTACCAGTACCTGTCTGAGCCGCAACCATCAGGTCGCGACCTTGCAACACGGCGGGAATGGCCCGCTGTTGCACCGGAGTAGGCTCGGTATAGCCCGCTGCCTCGATGGCGCGGACTAAAGCCTCGGAGAGACCGAGGGAAGCAAAGGACATGAGTAATCCTGTTTTAGTTAGGGCTTGGCCCAAAGGGATAATCTTGCCGGGCGTGAATGGCGCTTAGGGGAGCGCAACCCCGTCCGGTCCTGCTGCGTCTGGCGGGCACTCCACCGGCTCGCGCGGGCTGAAAGCTGCGCAGTAGCTGGGTTAGGTGCCTTTTTCAAGACCTCAGCGGCCGGGCGTGAGCCTGGCGGAAAGGCCGGAGTATAACAGAGCAATCACGGCGCGCTGCTTTCCTGGTGCTCAACGGTGCCTGTTGACGTTGTAATGGGGGCGATGTGCGCGTGGATACCGCCATATTTTGCGCTCAACACGGCGTAGGCCGGCTCTTGTTTGAAGCGCTTGAGCTCGGCGGCAAAGCGCTGCACCAGCAAGTCCATGCCCGCACCCCGGCGTACGGCCAAAAATTGCTGCTGGCGGCTGATCACCAACGGCGCCTGGCTAACCTTGCCCTCCAGGCCGAGGTTCTTGATGACGTGCTGCCCCACACGGCGGTCGGTGATCACCAAGTCGATACGGCCCAGCATGAGTTTGCCAAAGTTGGCTTCATGGCTGGGGGCCGGTTCGCGGTTGAAAGCCGTTGAGTCGCTGAACGCGTTGCCATAGAGGTAGCC
>NZ_JBOICG010000226.1:0-4408 GCF_050739995.1 Pseudomonas sp.
CGGTAAGGCGTTCCATCAATTCGAAGTAGGGCGCGTGGGGTGCCGCGTTGAACGCGTAGTGGGTCAGCTTGGTCGCCTGCTCACGAATTGCCTCGACCACACCGGGGTGGCAATGGCCAAGGTTGAGCACGCCGATACCGCCGACAAAGTCGATATAGCGTTTGCCCGTGGTGTCCCACACCTCAGCGTTCTGACCGTGGCTGAGGCTGATAGGGTGAACGATGGAAATCGACTGGCTGATGGTTTCGCGGCTCATGAATCCGGGACTCGGCAGTGGCGGGCGTCTTTTTATCTAAGCTGCGCGCCCGGCTTTGTCGCAAACGAAATAAAGTCGCCGGGTCATTCCAAATGGGAAGGAGTTGTTGCCTAAAGGTCGTTTGTGACGCAGGTGCAAAGCCGTTGATACTGCCTCGCAACTTCAAAAACCGGTGCGGGCTGTGCAGCGCCGAATAATAAAGATCGACAGGGAGTGCTTCGCATGAAAAACCTCAAGACCACCGTGCTCGCCCTCACCGCCGTTGCGGCCGTGGGTTTGGCGGGTAGCGCCCACGCGGGCGCCACCTTGGATGCGATCCAGAAGAAGGGTTTTATCCAGTGCGGCGTCAGCGACGGCCTGCCGGGCTTCGGTGTACCTGACAGCCAGGGCAAAATGACCGGCATTGATGTCGATGTGTGCCATGCCGTCGCCGCAGCGGTGTTTGGCGACGCCTCGAAGGTGAAGTTCAGTCAGTTGACCGCCAAGGAGCGGTTCACCGCGCTGCAATCCGGTGAAGTTGATGTGATCTCACGCAACACCACGTGGACCAGCTCCCGTGATTCGGGCATGGGCCTGGTGTTCACCGGCGTGACTTACTACGACGGTATCGGTTTTCTGGTGAACAACAAGCTGGGCGTGACCGACGCCAAGCAATTGGATGGGGCGACTGTCTGCCTTCAGGCCGGCACCACGACGGAGCTCAACGTCTCCGATTACTTTCGTACCCATGGCATGAAGTACACGCCGATCACCTTCGATACCGCTGACGAGAGCGCCAAGGGCCTGGAATCCGGACGCTGCGATGTGCTGACCACTGATCAATCGGGCTTGTACGCCCAGCGCATCAAGATGGCTCACCCGGAGGAGTTCGTGGTGCTGCCGCAAGTGATCTCCAAGGAACCGTTGGGCCCGCTGGTGCGCAAGGGGGACGATGAGTGGTTCAGCATCGTCAAGTGGACGCTGTTTGCCATGCTCAATGCCGAGGAAATGGGCATCACCTCGCAGAACGTCGAAGAACAAGCCAGGACCACCCAAAACCCGGATGTCGCGCGGTTGCTCGGCGTCGACGGCGAATATGGCAAGGACCTGAAACTGCGCAAGGATTGGGTGGTGCAGATCGTTAAACAGGTGGGCAACTATGGCGAAGTGTTCGAGCGCAACATCGGCCAGGGCAGCGTGTTGAAGATCAAGCGTGGGCTTAATGCCCTGTGGAGTGAAGGCGGTATCCAGTACGCGCCTCCGGTGCGCTGATCGTTACTCCGAAACCTTGTCTTTTCCCGCCGCCTTGGACCGGTACAGCGCCTGATCGGCTCGTACCATCAGGGCGGTCGGGGACTCACCCGGACGACGCTCTACCACACCCAGACTCAATGTCAGTGCGAACTCGCCCACTGCAGGTACCTCGCGTATGGCTTGGCGAACCGTTTCGGCCAACGCCCTCGCAACCATCAGCGAGCTTTTGGGCAAGACCAAAATAAATTCGTCACCTCCCCAGCGCGCCAGCAAGTCGCCCTGCCGTACGCAGGCCAGCAGGCTCTCCACCACTCGTACCAGGGCTTGGTCACCGACGGCGTGACCGTGTTGATCATTGATCGGCTTGAAGTCATCGATATCCATGGCCACCAGTGCCAGCGGCAAACGAAAGCGCTCGGCGCGCTCGCATTCTTCCAGCAAGACTTTCTCCAGGCAGTAGCGGTTCGCCACTCGAGTCAAGGCGTCGTGTTCGGCCAGGAATCGGTTTTCGTCCAGTTGCAATTGCAGTTGTTGATTGACCCGCGACAGCTCGCGGGTGCGCTCGGCCACCAAGGCCTCAAGGGACTGGTTACGTCGCTCCAGCTGTTCTATCGAGGATTTGCGTACTTGGATATCGCGATGAGCACCGACCATACGCGCCACCGAACCGTCGTCATTGCGTGCAATGACGTAGCCACGGTCTTCGATCCACAAGTAAGTGCCATCGGCTTTGCGGCAGCGGTACTCGGCCCGGTAGAAGGACGCGCGACGATGGATGTAGTCATCGAACAGGGTCATGACTTGAGGGTAGTCATCGGCGTGGATTACCCTCTCCCAGGTGAACACACTGTTCTCCATGGAGTGGCGGGGGTAGCCGAGCATTTCGTACCAGCCAGGGTTGCGGTAGACGAAGCCGGTATTGGCGTTCCAATCCCAGATCCCATCGCTGACCAGCTCCATGACCGCATGCAGCATGTCAATGTTGAGATCGGAAAAGTCATTGCTCAGCGGCTTGCTGTCGGAGTTATCGTCCATATGTGCGCTTCCTGCGTAGGCTGGCTCCCAAGGCCAGTCGTGGTTGACGCCGATACTCCGTGGCTGAAGCTACTGTACATCGGGGGCTGCGGGCTTTGAATAGGGACAGTGAGGACTTTAGTTGGGTGGCTATGGGTTATTGCTTCGGTGCGTTCCTGTCGATGTTGTGGGTAGGTATAAGGCGGGTAACTAAAGTTAATGGTTGTTCGTCAGGGTTAATTCAAGGGGTGTTGGGTTTTTTGTAAAGTAATGGCACTGAATTTAAATGGTAGAGTCATTGGCTTAATCAAGCGATACACAAGGAGCAGCGCGTTAGCGCTGCTCTTTTAGCAGGTATTAAAGATGGGGTTTACTTATTACAGAATACGGCCTTGCCCCAGGCTGTCTAAGCCACCACCAGTGCGTCGACGACTTTTATCTGGATTGGCTTCATAGAACGCACTTTCGGCGAATGGTTGTGGTTCTGCGACGCTTCGTTTTTGACGGGAATTAGCGGGCTGGTCAGCCTGGGCGGCTGGAGAGGTGGCATATGGAAAAGCGTGGGTGTTGATAGAATTAATCATTGGAAGGTCTCTCTCTATGAAGATTAAGTTTTAAGTCTTACATAGCATGTTCTTCCCTGTAACAATGCGAGGGTTAAGTTAGTTTGGTTTATTGTGGTTGGCGAGCGCTTATATGTGTCGGGTTGTAATGGGGGGATGAATGAGCTAAACGCTTGTAAAGTTTTGGGCGGCTTATTAAGGAGGCGTTAAGTGGTCGTGATGGTGTGTGAATTTATATGTTTAATCCGATCGGCACCCGGCAGTTAGTCGGGAACCGCTGTTCTACACATCGAACAAGTGTTCGCGCTTCCAGTCACCATGGGCCTGGACGATTACCCTGGATAATGTCGAGGCGCTATCAATGCATGGACATGCCTTGCTGGGTCAGCGCCGTTTGCACGCATTCAAGTAAGCGCTCGGCGCTCCAGGGTTTGGGCAGGAACCGCACGGAACTACCCAGTTGTGCCGCCAGCGTGGTATTGCCGGAAGTCAGCACCACCGGTAAGGATGGCCAGCGATGCGCCACCACCTTGCTCAGGTCGTACCCATTGAGCAGACCCGGCATCTGGATATCGCTGACAATCAGGTCCACCGGGTCATCGCCTTGTTCCAGGTAAATCATGCCTTCATCCGCCGAAGGAAACGATGTCACTACGGCACCGAAATCTTCCAGCACATCCACCATCAACGCCCGAATGATTTCGTCGTCTTCCAGTACTAAAATCGATGGCTGAGCCATGATCCTTACTCCACCATCAGGGTTCAATTAGGTGGAGTGGGGTGGGATTGAATAGGTTCGATTGAATGTATCCCAAGCGATGGATGGTCATTGGCGGCGTGCTGCAGGATACTCGGCGCACTCAGGATCGGCCGTTACCCGGCCCACGCACAAGGCCGTCAACCGTGAACGCACCCGCTGTTTCGATTTTCGACAAAGATCTCGGCCACCGCATGATCAAGGTTGACCATGCCGGCGAGCATGGCGCGATCTGTATCTACAGTGGCCAGTTGTTCATGGCGCGGTTCTCTGCCCCGGGCATGGTCGCTGAGCTCAAGGAGTTCCTCTCTCACGAGCGCCGCCACCGCGCTGTGTTCCAGGCCGAGTTGCAGCGCCGGGGTTATCGCCGTTGCCGCAGCTACTGGTTGTGCGGGCTCGGTGGCCTGGTACTGGGGCTGATCACCGGGTTGTGCGGTCGCAAGGCTATCGTGGCCACCACCGTGGCGGTGGAAAGTGTGGTGCTCAAACACCTCGCCCATCAACTCCACACACTACGCGACATCGACCCCCTGGCCGTGGCCGCCATCGCCTCGATTGTCGACGAAGAACAACATCACCACGATC
>NZ_JBOICG010000227.1:0-5595 GCF_050739995.1 Pseudomonas sp.
CCCGTGAAGTACGTTTTGCCGAGGAGGACGTGGAGTTGTTCCCCGCGTTGGTGCAGGCGCGTCCGGACGAATTGAAATTTCTTGCTGAGCTGATGGCGCAAAAGCGCAGTGCCTCCATCGATGCCGATGTGCGCGAACCTCTGAAACTGGCTATCGAATTGCAGCGCATGGGCGGTGACAGCTTCATGAACCTGGCCCGTGGCCATGGCGTGAGTTATCGCCAGATTGCCGAAGATGTGGCGCAACGGCTGGGGATCAAGTTCGATGAACCGGTTGAATCCACAGCGCTGGCAGATATTGAGGCGCAGGTCGCGGAAAAACTGATCGAGCAGTACAAAGACAAACTCAGCAGCGCCGATCGCCAGGCCTTCGACGCTGAGCTCAAAGCCGCCGCGCAAAAAGAGCAGGGTCTGTTCAATCGTATCGACCTCGGTCGCTCGGCCACCACCGCCTTGGGCGGCACGGCGTTGGCGGGACTCACCGGGTTTATCCTGCGCCGTGGCGCGGCCACGGCCGTTCCGGTGGTAGGCCAGGCGCTGGCGGCGGCGATGTTGCTGGTGACCGGTGTACGTGCGTTTTCCGGTCCGGCCTATTCGATTACCACCCTGGCGGTATTGGTGGTCGGGGTGATTCGCCAGCGCATGGAGCGTGAAGCGCTGAATCAGGAAATGGACCTGGTGGTGCAAGTGGTCGAAGCGTTTGATTTACCCCGGGAAACGGTGATGCGCACGGTCGCATCCGACTGATAAGCTGCGGCCTTGTCTTGTGTTGTTTACTTGGGATGCCGCGTGAAATTCAGCCTGCCGAAAACCGCTACCGCACCGTTCTGCCCTCCGGAAGTGGCCGGGTCCGTCGCCGTCGACCCCAAGGCGTCATTCTTCAAACGCATGTTGATGTTCGCCGGCCCCGGCCTGTTGATCTCCATTGGCTACATGGACCCGGGCAACTGGGCCACGGCCATCGAGGCGGGTTCGCGCTACGGCTACAGCCTGTTGTTTGTCGTACTGCTGGCGAGCCTTGCGGGCATGGCGGTGCAATGCCTGTGCTCGCGGTTGGGCATCGCCACCGGCAAAGACTTGGCGCAGTTGTGCCGTGAGCGCTACAGCCGGCGTTCCGCACGAACCCAGTGGGTGTTGGCGGAAATTTCCATCGTTGCCACTGACCTCGCCGAAGTGCTTGGCTGCGCCCTGGCGTTTCACCTGTTGCTCGGCGTGTCGTTGACCACGGGCATCGTTATCACCGCCTTCGACACTTTATTGATCCTGGCCCTGCAAAACCGTGGGTTCCGCCGCCTTGAGGCGATCATGCTGGCGCTGGTGGCGACCATCGGCGTGTGCTTCTTTATCGAGTTGGTGCTGATCAAACCCTACTGGCCGGACGTGCTCAGCGGCTTCACCCCGTCGTTGTCGGCCATCAGCGATGCCGCGCCGCTGTACCTGGCTATCGGCATCCTGGGTGCGACGGTGATGCCCCATAACCTCTACCTGCACACGTCCATTGTGCAAACGCGGCTGATCGGCAAAGACCTCGCCAGCAAACAGGATGCGGTCAAGCTGGCGCGTATCGACACCATCGGCTCCCTGGCCCTGGCCTTGCTGGTGAATGCAGCGATCCTGGTGCTGGCGGCGGCTGCGTTCTACAAGACGGGCCACACCGAGGTGGTCGAGATCCAGGACGCCTACCACCTGCTGGACCCACTGGTCGGTGGTGCTTTCGCCAGCATTCTGTTCGGTATCGCCTTGCTGGCCTCCGGGCAAAGCTCCACCTTCACCGGCACCATCGCCGGGCAGGTGATCATGGAGGGTTACCTCAACCTGCGTATCCCGTGCTGGCAGCGCCGTTTGATTACCCGTGGGTTGGCGCTGATCCCGGCGTTTCTCGGCGTGTGGCTAATGGGCGATGATGCCATCGGCAAACTGCTGATCCTCAGCCAGGTGGTGCTCAGCTTGCAGTTGCCGTTCGCGCTGTACCCGCTGATCCGCATGACCGATGACAAGCAATTGATGGGGCCGTTCGTAAACCGGCTGCCGACACGGTTATTGGCGTGGTTCCTGTTTGCGGTGATCAGTGGGGCGAATGCGTGGTTGATTGGACAGTGGTTATTCTGAATTGACGAGGTGAGAAAGGGCTACACAAGGATTGCCAGGGATGTGTATTGGGCAACCTGCGAGTCGGCGGTCAGTAGCTTCATCGGCTCAAGCATGGCAGTTGCAACGATAAGCCGATCAAAAGGGTCTTTGTGGTGGTGTTGAAGATCCTTAACCGCAATGGCATGTTCTGACGTCACAGGCAATTCGACGAAACCGCTTTCCAGGCAGGACTCACGGATTTCGTCCAGGTCTATATCGAGTTTCCCCTGGCCGGCCTTTATCGCCATTTCCCAGAAGCTCGCGGCACTGACGTAAATGTCGGCGGCATGTTTAATCAGTCTTTGAGCTTCATTAGGCAGCTTGGGGTCGTCGTTGAGTGCCCACAGTAGGATATGGGTATCCAGCAGCACTCTCATGAAGGATTGCCTTCGAACGTGTCCAGCAGTTCGTCACAGAGAGGTGCGTCGAAATCTTCGGGAATCACCAGTTTTCCTTTCATTGCACCAATGCGCTGCCCCTTGGAACTGCTCATGGGAACCAACTGTGCCATCGCACGCCCGTGTTTGGCGATGGTGATGACTTTGCCAGCGGCGGCTTCGTCGACCAGTTTTGACAGATTATTTTTTGCTTCGCCCAAGGGCACAATAGTCATGTGGCTTTCCCCCTGTTTTGGCCAAATGTAGCCAAAGCTGCGTGAGCTATCAAAGATGGGCTGACCGCGGGTGGACGAAGTTCGTTCGGCACGCGGCGGCTTGTGATACATGAATTCCATGGCATCTCTCCTGAAAGGGGTTGCCAAAGTCTGCTGCAGCATTTCATACCTGGGAATGATGGCCCGAAAAATCAGAACGGGCCTACTTTTTCAGTGAGGAATTTTCTTCATGCCCTGCGTGATCGGCCCGCTTACCTGTCCCAATACGGCACCGCCCCAAAACACTCCACAAAATAATCAATCACCGTACGTACCTTCAGCGACAGCCGTCGGCTGCCGGGCCACAGCGCGGCGATCTGTTGTGGCTCCAGCGTCGTCGCCACTTCGTATTCCGTGAGCACTGCCTGCAAGGTGCCGGCGCGCAAGCTTTCGCCAATCAGCCAGGACGGAAACACCACCAGCCCCAGGCCTTGTTCAGCGGCGTGGGTGAGGGTGTCGGCATGGTTGCCGGTGATCGGGCCCTTGACGCTGTAGGGCGTCCAGTCGCCTTGGTCACGGCGGAAGAACCAGCGTTGCTGGCCGGTGATGCCTTTGTAGGCCAGGCACTGGTGATTCACCAGTTGGTCGGGGTGGCTCGGCAAGCCATGGCGGGCCACGTAAGCCGGGCTGGCGGCGATGCGAAAGCGCTGGGGCGCGAAGATGCGGGCTTGCATGCTGGAGTCGTTGAGCACGCCGATGCGAAACAGCAAGTCGGTGCCGTCTTGCAGCGGGTCGACATAGGTGTCGGTTTGCTGGATATCCAGCTGCAACTTGGGATAGCGGCGGCACAGCTCGCCGAGCCACGGTGAAAGGTGACGCTGGCCGAATACCATCGGCGCGTTGATGCGCACCAGGCCGCTGGGCTCGCTTTCCTGTTCCTGCAGGGCCTGGCCGGCGGCTTCCAATTGTTCCAGCATCACCCGCGCATGTTGCCCGAGCAGGCGCCCGGCCTCGGTGGGGCTGACCGCACGGGTGTGTCGGTAGAGCAGTTGCTGGCCGAGGGCCTGCTCCATCAACTGGATCTGCCGGGAAATGGAGGAGGGCGCCAGGCTCTCGCGGCGTGCCACTTCCGAGAAGCTGCCGTGGTCCAGCACTGCGACGAACAGGCGCAATGCCTTGAAACTCAGTTCATTCAAACCCTGCATTGCGCCTCCAGGCTGTGCGTATTACGCAAAGGTGTTATCCGCATGCTCCCATTTATCGCACAGAACGGCCACCGGATAATGCGCGTCATCAATCCTTTGTTGAAGCGCAGGTGATGTATGCAAGCCAGTTCTACCGCGGGTGTGGCGCAGGCCACGCCGAAAAGAAACCTTCTACGGTTGCTGTTATTGCCGCTGGTGATCCTGGCTGGCATGGGGCTGTCGGTGGAGGCCGGGTTGTTGGGACCGTTGGGTGTGCAGGTCGGGCATTTGTGGGCGACGTTAAGCATCTTCGGTGTCGGTTCGGCCATCCTGTTTTTGCTGCTGTTGTTCAGCGGCCCGCAAAAAGGTCCGGCACTGACCGACCTGCCGCGCTGGCAATTGATCGGTGGGTTCCTGGGGCCGATGTACGTGGTGGTGTTGACCCTGGCTACGCCCCACATCGGGATTGCCATGACCATGATCGCGATTCTGTCGGGCCAGGTCGGCAAGAGTGTATTGATCGACCATTTCGGCTGGTTCGGTACTGCGCGCAAGCGGGTCAATATCGAGCGTTGGATCGCACTGGCGCTGATTGTGGCGGCACTTGTCTTGATTGCACGAGGGTAAGGCAATGAATCTGATGCTGTTATTGGTGCTGGTGATCGCCGCAGGCGCGGTGTTGAGTGTGCAGGCGGCGATCAACGGTCGCCTGGGCCAGGTGGTGGGTGTGTTGCGCAGTAGTTTGCTGACCTTCGCAGTCGGTGCGATCACCACGGCGTTGTTGATCTTTTTCTTTGAGCCCGCCCAGGCTGTCAGCCTGTTGGACGTGCCGAAATGGCAACTGACCGGCGCGTTGTTCGGTGTGGTGTACATGATGGTGATGGTGGGCGCAGTACCCGTGGTGGGGACGGCGGTGGCAACGGTGGCGGTGATCGTCGGGCAGTTGGGCATGGGCATGCTGATCGATAATTTCGGCTGGCTGGGCAACCCGGCCATCGAGCTGTCGGGCAGTCGTCTCCTGGCGATGTTGCTTCTGGCCCTGGCGCTGGTGTTCATGTATCGCAGCAATAGCCGCCTGGCCGATTAAAGGCATTGAACCCAGATTGCTTGCCTATGGTCGTTGCTTAAGGTGCAGCACCCGCTGCGCCGAGCACCCTGCCCATGGCGAGCCTTATGCCTCGTCGACGGGTTGCGCGTGCGCCAAGTCGGCACACGCTTGAAAATCCGCTCGGATTATTGGGTGACGGTCATTACCATGGCCGTTCACCCTTGATTGATGTGTTCCTCATGGCCCTGGCCGCTCCTCCCGACCTCACTGATCATGCCGTCCCCGTGCAACCCCTGGCGCGCACTTATCCACGTGGGTTGTATGTGGAACCCCATAGCCACGACTGGGGCCAGTTGCTCTACGCCATGAGTGGCGTGATGTGGGTCGAGACGCCCCGTGAAGCCTTGGTGGTGCCGCCGCAGCGCGCGGTGTGGCTGCCGCCGGGTGTGGAACATGGGATTCGCGTGGTCTCGGACCTGCAGATGCGCAATATCTACCTGCGCCCGGCATTGGCGGCCACGCTGGACAGCCAGGTGCAGGTGATTGAAGTGGGCGGGCTGTTGCGTGAATTGATCGTCACCTTGGTCGATCAAGGTGACAACGGCGATCCGGTTTATTACGACGCCGTGGTCGGCCTGGCGC
>NZ_JBOICG010000228.1:0-4384 GCF_050739995.1 Pseudomonas sp.
GCCTGGCACCAGGTTGTTCAGGTTCACGACATAGGAGTTGTGGTGCTTGTCGTGGTGGTATTCCAAGGTTTCCTTGGAGATGTGCGGCTGCAGGGCATCGTGTGCGTAGGGCAGCGGCGGCAATTCGAAAGCCATGATGATTCTCCTAATCAGGTCAGTTGCGGTGAGCGCAAGGCCGATCACGGGCGGCCAAACAAGCGCCGGGGAGTTTGTACTCTTTGCGGCGCAGGGTCCGGATCATAGCACCGGGGGTGCGGCAAAACCACGCAACAACTGTGTGGGATAGAGGTTCCAGAGCGTTTTGGAATAATCCTCAGGCGCTGATCAATTGATAGGCCACGCTGAACATCATCACAGCCACCAAAAGGTCCAGCAAGCGCCAGGTTGCCGGGCGCGCCAGCCAGGGGGCCAGCCACGCCGCGCCCAGCGCCAGGGTGGCAAACCACAGGAACGACGCGCTGGCCGCACCGGCCACATAGGCACCTGGTTCGGTTTGCTGAGCACCCAGGGAGCCAATCAACAGCACGGTGTCCAGGTAAACATGGGGGTTGAGCAGCGTCACCGCCAGGGCACTGAGCAATACCGCTCGCAGTGAGCGCACCTTGAAGGTGTCGCCTTGTTCAAGGCTTTGTTTTGAAAACGCCCGACGCAGCGCCAAGGTGCCATACCACAACAGGAATGCCGCACCGCCCCAGCGGGCAATCGCCAGCAGCAGTGGGTTCTGCGCCAGCACCGTGGCCAGGCCGAAGACTCCGGCCGCTACCAAAATGGCATCGCACACGATGCACAGTGCCGCCACCGGCAGGTGATGTTCGCGGCGCAGGCTTTGCGCCAAGACAAAGGCGTTCTGGGTGCCGATCGCCATAATCAAACCCAGGGCCACCAACAGCCCGTTCACATAGCTTTGCCACATAAGGTTTACTCCGCGTCCGCTGCCAGTTGCCGCAAAACGTGCATGGCGCGTTCGGCGTCGGCACGTCCGACAAATAGGTGGTCGTGGTAATAACCGGCAATGACGTTGCAACTGATACCTGCCTTGCCCAGCGCGCTGGCGAAGGCGGCGGTCAGGCCCACAGCTTCCAGGGCCGAATGCACGTTCAGGGTGATCCATGCCGCCACGTACTCGAAGGTCAAACCGGCTTGCTGCGCTTGTTGGCGCTCGACGATCAGCGTCAGGCCTTCCTGCTCGCGAAAGCTGCCGATGACATCGCAGCCCTCGGGAATGTGGCGGTCGGGCAGGGTGCAGAACACGTAGTCACCCTCATTCAACTGTGGGCTCATGCTGCGCAGCAGGGTCGCCAGGGCGGTTTCACCAGCCATATGAAGGTTCCTATCAAGAGAAGCAATACTGGTCATTTTCACGGTTCAAGCTGTATAAGAAAAACCAATATTGCTGATCGCTCATTAGAGAAACTGATGTTCGACTATAAATTGCTTTCCGCCTTGGCGGCGGTGGTGGAACAGGCTGGCTTTGAACGCGGTGCTCAGGTGCTGGGGCTTTCGCAGTCGGCCATTTCCCAACGCATCAAATTGCTGGAGGCGCGCATTGGCCAACCGGTGCTGGTACGTGCTACACCGCCGACACCCACGGATATCGGGCGGCGACTGCTCAACCATGTGCAACAGGTGCGGTTGCTGGAACGTGATCTGCAAAGCCAGGTGCCCGCGCTGGATGAGGAAGGGATGCCCGAGCGTCTGCGCATCGCCCTGAATGCCGATAGCCTCGCGACCTGGTGGGCGCAGGCGGTCAGCGATTTCTGCGCCGAGCAGCATTTGTTGCTGGACCTGGTGGTGGAAGACCAGACCGTGGGCCTAAAACGCATGCGTGCCGGCGAAGTGGCGGCCTGTATCTGCGCCAGCGAGCGTCCGGTGGCGGGGGCACGCAGCCTGTTGCTCGGTGCCATGCGCTATCGGGCGCTGGCCAGTCCGGCCTTTATTGCCAGGCACTTTCCTGAGGGTGTGCGTGCCGAGCAGTTGGCGCGTACGCCGGCGTTGGTGTTCGGTCCGGATGATTTCCTGCAGCACCGTTACCTGGCGTCCCTCGGGGTAGACGGTGGTTTCGAACACCATCTATGCCCCTCGTCCGAAGGGTTTATCCGCCTGACAGAGGCTGGGCTGGGCTGGGGCCTAGTGCCCGAATTGCAGGTGCGCGATCAGTTGGAGAAGGGCGTGTTGGTCGAGTTATTACCAGATAAGCCCATCGATGTGCCGCTGTACTGGCATCATTGGCGCAGTGGCGGGCAATTGTTGGGGCTGTTGACCGACCATCTGGCCCAGGCGTGTGGCCAATGGTTGGTGCCGTTGGAGTGATGGCAGGCGTCAAGGCTACAGCGATGAAAAACGAAAGATCACGGAGTAACACATGAAAATTCTGGTCACCGGCGCAAGCGGCTTCATCGGCGGGCGTTTTGCGCGTTTCGCCCTGGAGCAGGGCCTGGACGTACGGGTCAACGGGCGGCGCGCCGAGGGTGTCGAGCACCTGGTACGGCGTGGCGCCGAGTTTATCCAGGGTGATTTGAATGATGCAGACCTGGTGCGCGAGCTGTGCCGTGACGTCGAAGCCGTGGTGCATTGCGCCGGCGCCGTGGGCCTGTGGGGCAAGTACCAGGACTTTCACCAAGGTAATGTGTTGGTGACCGAAAACGTCGTCGAAGCCTGCCTCAAACAGCGGGTGGGGCGCCTGGTGCATTTGTCGTCACCGTCGATCTACTTTGACGGACGCGATCACCTGGGCTTGACCGAAGAACAGGTGCCCAAGCGCTTCAAGCATCCTTACGCCGCCACCAAATACCTGGCCGAACAGAAAGTCTTCGGCGCCCAGGAGTTTGGCCTTGAAGTGCTGGCCCTGCGCCCCAGGTTTGTGACCGGTGCCGGTGATATGAGCATCTTCCCGCGTTTGCTGAAGATGCAACGCAAGAACCGTCTGGCCATTGTTGGCGACGGTTTGAACAAGGTCGACTTCACCAGTGTGCATAACTTGAATGAAGCCCTCCTCAGCAGCTTGCTGGCCCCCGGTTCGGCATTGGGTCGGGCCTATAACATCAGCAACGGCACGCCGGTGCCGGTGTGGGACGTGGTGAACTACGTGATGCGCCAGATGGACTTGCCGCAGGTCACCCGCTATCGATCTTACGGCTTGTCCTACAGCGTGGCGGCGCTGAACGAAGCATTTTGCGCAATGTGGCCGGGTCGTCCGGAACCGGCGTTGTCGCGTCTGGGGATGCAAGTCATGAACAAAGATTTCACTCTCGACATCAGTCGGGCGAGGCATTATCTCGACTACGAGCCCAAGGTCAGCCTGTGGACCGCGCTCGACGAGTTCTGTAGTTGGTGGAAGGCTCAGGACCCCGGCCTGAAGTAGTCTCATAACTGGCAACACATCGGGAACCGAATGCGTGGTTCCGGGTCGACCAGTGCGCGGGGAACGCGGTTTATACTCCCGGTGCTCGGCCTTCCAGCTAGCCATCTCATTGATTCAAGGTAGATTCATGCGTAACGATGCTAACGACGACTTCGACAATGTTCCCAGCCTGCGGGCTGATTCAGGGGACGACGATGATTTCGTGCCGACCCCCGCCACCTCCGTGCGCTCGCGCAATACCCCGGTAGTCAAGGTCAAGCGGGCCAGCACCGGTCCATTGTGGGCCTTGGTCGGTGCGCTGCTGATCGCCTTTGCCGGCCTCGCCTGGTGGAGCTTCCAGCAGATCTCCCTGATGGGCCAGCAGTTGGTCGCCACCCAGGAAAGTTTTGCGCGCATCAGCGAGGAAGCGGCGGGGCGCTTGCAGGATATTTCCGGCAAGGTCGTGGCGAGTGAAGCCAACGTGAACAACGGCAGCGAAGCGCTCAAGTTGCAGATCAAGCAGTTGGAAACCCAACTGCTGGAGCAGGGCAAGCAGCAGGTCGGCGTGGCCGGCCAGGCGAGCGAACTGGACCAGCGCCTGGCGCAAATGACCACCAGCACCACTGAGCTGGCGAGTGCCAATGCCAAGTTGCAAGGCCAGGTGCAGGCCTTGACCGACGCCGTCGCCAGCCTCAAGGCGGCGCAGGGGGAGACCAAGGACCTGGCGACCGACGTGGCGGCCTTGAAGAAACAAGGCAACCCGAGTGCGGCCATCGCCCGCCTGGAGCAGGACCTTCTGGTACTCAAGAGTGCACAGGAAAACCAGCCCGCCAACAGCGACGCACCGACCAATAAAGAGTTCGACGTATTCCGTATCCAGACCACGCGCAACATCACCACCTTGCAGAGCCAGGTGCAGAACCTGCAACAACAGCTCAACGCGCCGGCGAAGATCACACCGCTGGGGCAGTGAACCGGTTAAAACTGTGGGAGCAGGCAAGCCAGCTCCCACAGTTGAATCGTGACCAGGAGTTAGATAATGGC
>NZ_JBOICG010000229.1:0-2775 GCF_050739995.1 Pseudomonas sp.
GGTCACACGTCGTAGGATTTTCCTTGTCGCGTGTGTCACCTGTACGTGAATTGTGATTTCAGGTGCTGCTATTCATCCTCGGCCGTTGTGGGCCGACAGGAGCAGCCTGTTCTCTCCCTGACTTGTGACGAATCCCTTGAAACTCATCATTGTTGCTCTCTACGTTGCCTCCATTGCGTATGTCCACCTGCGTGGCCGGGTGCGGCACAAGCTGGGCCGCCAGCTTAGCGATCACTCGACGTTCCTGGCGCCGATCAACTGCTTTCTTTACCTGTTCTCCAAGCAGCCAAGCCGTCCTTTCCTTTCAGCCAGTGACTTTCCGGACCTGAGCCCGCTGCAGGAGCATTGGGAAGAAATCCGTCAGGAAGGCCAGAACCTGATGCAGGCCGGGGCAATCAAGCGTTCGGACCAATACAACGACGTGGGTTTCAACTCGTTCTTCAAGTCGGGCTGGAAGCGCTTCTATCTCAAGTGGTACGGCGACAGTCACCCATCGGCGATGAAGTTGTGCCCGCGTACTACCGAGCTGGTACAGAGCATCGGCTCCATCAAGGCGGCCATGTTCGCCGAGCTGCCACCGGGGTCCAAGCTGGTACGCCACCGTGATCCGTACGCCGGTTCCTACCGTTACCATCTTGGCCTGGATACACCCAATGATCCGGGTTGCTACATCAACGTGGACGGCGAGAGCTATTACTGGCGTGACGGCGAGCCGGTGATGTTTGACGAGACCTATATCCACTACGCAGAAAATTCCACCCAGCAGAACCGTATCATTCTGTTCTGTGATATCGAGCGCCCTATGAAGTATCGCTGGGCGGCTGCGTTCAACCGTTGGTTCAGCCGCAACGTGATGGCTGCTGCGGGCTCGCCTAACGATGATGGCGACAAGACCGGCGGCTTGAACCGTGCCTTTACCCGCCTGTACAAGATTCGCTTGCGTGGCAAGGAGCTTAAAAAGCGTAATCGCGCACGCTACTACCTGGAAAAGTGGGCGATCTTTGCAGGTCTGGCGCTGATCTTCATTCTGATCTGAGTCCTGTCTGTGCCGGTGCTCTGGTGGCCAGAGCACGACTGGAAAAGTTTCGATGGGCCGATGCGCGGACAGATCGTGTTACACCTGATGAGAAAGTATTTAGTTACGAATGCCGAACCCTGGGCGTAGCGTGTTATCGAAAGTACGCGTCTTGCGCTCCAGAGAGGCATCGTCATGAACCGTTGTGTACGTCATTTTGCAGCGCTGGCCGTGGGCCTGGCGCTGATCCCCTTGGCCCAGGCGCAAAATCTGCCTGGCAGCTTTGATACCAACAACAGCCCTATTCATCGAGCCAACCCCAACAGCATGCAGGGCACCACGCCCAATGCGCCAGCCGCTCGCGGCGTTCAGACCGGCCCGAGCCGCCCCGCGCCGACGGTGGAAAACGGCGGTATCGGCAATCGATATCCTCAGCGCGATACCGCCCCCAGTCGCCCCGCGACCGACACCAAAGCCCCCACTTATGATGCCAACGGCAATCGCCGGTAAGGACGACGTCTTATGTTTCTACGTAAAACCCTGCTGGCCGTTGTTTGCGCAACTTCGCTACTTCCACTGACGGCCGTGTTCGCGGCTGACACCCAACAATTTCCCAGCGAGCAAGGCAGCATCACCGCCACGGTGATTGCCAAGGGGCTTGATCATCCTTGGGCAGTAGCCTTTTTGCCGGATAAACAAGGTTTCCTGGTAACCGAGCGCCCCGGCCACCTGCGCTTCGTCAGCCCGGACGGCAAACTGTCGGCGCCGCTGACCGGCGTGCCCCAGGTGTGGGCCAAGGGGCAGGGCGGTTTGCTCGATGTAGTGCTGTCACCGGATTTCAAGCAGGACCGCATGGTGTACCTGTCATACGCCGAAGGCGGCGGTGAGGGGGGCAAGGCCGGGACTGCCGTGGGGCGTGGGCGTCTGGCCGACGACTTGAGCGGCTTGAAGGACTTCAAGGTGATCCTGCGCCAAGAGCCCAAGCTGTCGACCGGCAATCACTTCGGCTCGCGCCTGGCGTTTGACCGTGATGGCTACCTGTTCGTGACCTTGGGTGAAAACAACGACCGTCCGACCGCCCAGGACCTGGACAAGCTGCAAGGCAAGGTGGTGCGGATATTCCCGGACGGCCGCGTGCCGGATGACAACCCCTTTGTCGGCCAGCAAGGCGTGCGCCCCGAAATCTGGTCCTACGGTCAGCGTAATCCGCAGGGGCTGGCCATGAACCCGTGGAGCGGCACGATCTGGGAAAATGAGCATGGGCCGCGCGGTGGTGATGAAATCAATATCATCGAACGTGGCAAGAACTACGGTTGGCCGTTGGCGACCCATGGCATCAACTATTCGCTGACACCGATTCCCGAGGCGAAGGGCAAGACGGTGGAAGGCACCGTGGCGCCCCATCATGTCTGGGAAAAATCACCGGCCATCAGTGGCATGGCGTTTTATGACGGCGATCGTTTCAAACCGTGGCAACACAACTTGTTCATCGGTGCCTTGGCCAGCCAGGAACTGATTCGCCTGCAGTTCGATGGCGACAAGGTTATCCATGAGGAGCGCTTGCTGGGTGGCTTGAAAGCACGCATCCGGGATGTACGGCAGGGGCCGGATGGCTATCTGTACGTGCTGACCGATGAGGATGATGGCGTGTTGTATCGCGTTGGCCTGAACCAGGACTGAGCGTGTGCCTCTGTAGTGAGCGGGCTTGCCCCGCGCTGGGGGGGGGGGCGAAGCCGCCCCAAATCCAGGCACCTTGGTCT
>NZ_JBOICG010000230.1:0-3034 GCF_050739995.1 Pseudomonas sp.
AACGCGTGGGTAAAAAAGTGCGGCAAACTCTAACAACGACAGGGATTTTGGGCAAGGCGCCAATGTGCTAAATTGGCCGACTTTCTGTGCACCAACCCCCACAATCGCGGCCATATGACCGTAGAAATGCGGTAGTGTTCCGACAATCTAACACACGGACGCCCTCCGTTCTGTTTTCCACTGGAGAATCCCATGGCGCTTGAACGCTCCGACGTGGAAAAAATCGCTCATCTGGCCTCGCTTGGCTTGAATGAAGGCGATCTTCCACAGACCACCGCAGCCCTGA
Organism: Pseudomonas sp.; assembly: GCF_050739995.1. GTDB lineage: Bacteria > Pseudomonadota > Gammaproteobacteria > Pseudomonadales > Pseudomonadaceae > Aquipseudomonas. The sequence goes on from NZ_JBOICG010000230.1 coordinate 287, forward strand.
ACAGCATTCTCGGGCTGGTCGACCAAATGCAGGCTGTGAATACCGACGGTATCGAGCCCCTGGCTCACCCACTGGAAGCCAGCCAGCGCCTGCGCGCAGACGTCGTGACCGAGCGCAATAATCGCGAGGCCTACCAGTCCATCGCGCCAGCGGTCGAAAACGGCCTGTACCTGGTTCCGAAAGTCATCGACTAAAGGGAAAGAGCCTTTCATGCATCACATGACTCTGGCCGAGATCGCCCGCGGTCTCGCCGACAAAAAGTTTTCTTCCGAAGAACTGACCAAGAACCTGCTGGCGCGTATCGCCGAGCACGATCCGAAGGTCAACAGCTTCATCAGCCTCACCGAGGAACTGGCCCTGAGCCAGGCCAAGGCCGCCGACGCACGTCGCGCCAACGGTGAAAGTGGCGCATTGCTGGGCGCACCTATCGCTCACAAGGATTTGTTCTGCACCCAGGGCATTCGCACCAGTTGCGGCTCGAAGATGCTCGACAACTTCAAGGCGCCCTACGACGCCACCGTGGTATCCAAGCTGGCTGCCGCCGGGGCCGTGACCCTGGGCAAGACCAACATGGACGAATTCGCCATGGGTTCGGCCAACGAGTCGAGCTACTACGGCGCGGTGAAAAACCCGTGGAACCTGGAACACGTGCCGGGCGGGTCGTCCGGTGGCTCGGCTGCCGCCGTTGCCGCACGCTTCCTGCCGGCCGCCACCGCCACCGACACTGGCGGTTCGATCCGTCAGCCTGCCGCGTTCACCAACCTGACGGGCCTGAAGCCGACCTACGGTCGCGTTTCCCGCTGGGGCATGATCGCCTACGCGTCCAGCCTCGATCAGGGCGGCCCTTTGGCCCGCACCGCCGAAGACTGCGCGATTTTGTTACAAGGCATGGCAGGCTTCGATAAACAGGACTCCACCAGCATCGACGAGCCGGTGCCAGACTACAGCGCCAGCCTGAACACCTCGATCAAGGGCCTGCGCATCGGCGTGCCGAAGGAGTACTTCAGCGCCGGTCTCGACCCACGCATTGCTGAACTGGTCCACAACAGTGTCAAGGAGCTGGAAAAGCTCGGCGCTGTGATCAAGGAAATCAGCCTGCCGAACAACCAGCACGCGATTCCGGCGTACTACGTAATCGCACCGGCGGAGGCTTCCTCCAACCTGTCGCGTTTCGACGGCGTACGTTTCGGCTACCGCTGCGAAAACCCGAAAGACCTGACCGACCTGTACAAACGCTCCCGCGGCGAAGGCTTCGGCGTCGAAGTACAACGCCGGATCATGGTCGGTGCCTACGCCCTGTCGGCCGGTTACTACGATGCGTACTACCTCAAGGCGCAAAAGATCCGTCGCCTGATCAAGAACGACTTCATGGCTGCCTTCAATGAAGTCGACGTGATCCTCGGCCCAACCACGCCGAACCCGGCCTGGAAAATCGGCGCCAAGACCGGCGACCCGATCGCCGAGTATCTGGAAGACCTGTACACCATCACCGCCAACCTCGCGGGGCTGCCGGGCTTGTCCATGCCAGCAGGTTTCGTCGATGGCCTGCCGGTGGGCGTGCAATTGCTCGCTCCGTACTTCCAGGAAGGCCGCCTGCTCAATGTGGCGCACCAGTACCAGTTGAACACCGACTGGCACACTCGCCCCCCTACCGGCTTCTGAGGAGAACACTATGCAATGGGAAGTTGTGATCGGGCTGGAGATTCATACCCAGCTCGCCACCCAATCGAAGATTTTCTCCGGTAGCGCCACCACGTTCGGCTCCGAGCCCAACACCCAGGCCAGCCTGGTCGACCTGGGCATGCCTGGCGTGCTGCCGGTGCTGAACCAGGAAGCGGTGCGCATGGCGGTGATGTTCGGCCTGGCGATTGACGCCGAGATCGGCCAGCACAACGTGTTCGCGCGCAAGAACTACTTCTACCCGGATCTGCCCAAGGGCTACCAGATCAGCCAGATGGAATTGCCGATCGTCGGCAAGGGCCACTTGGACATCCCTCTGGAAGACGGCACCATCAAGCGCGTCGGCGTCACTCGCGCCCACTTGGAAGAAGACGCCGGCAAAAGCCTGCACGAAGAATTCCCGGGCGCCACTGGCATCGACCTGAACCGCGCCGGCACGCCACTGCTGGAGATCGTGTCCGAGCCGGACATGCGCAGCGCCAAGGAAGCCGTGGCCTACGTCAAGACCATTCACGCATTGGTACGCTACCTGGGCATCTGCGACGGCAACATGGCCGAAGGCTCGCTGCGTTGCGACTGCAACGTGTCGATCCGCCCCAAGGGCCAGGTCGAGTTCGGCACTCGCTGCGAGATCAAGAACGTCAACTCGTTCCGCTTCATCGAAAAGGCGATCAACAGCGAAGTGCGTCGCCAGATCGAGCTGATCGAAGACGGTGGCAAGGTCATCCAGCAAACCCGCCTGTACGACCCGAACAAAGACGAAACCCGCGCCATGCGCAGCAAAGAGGAAGCCAACGACTACCGTTACTTCCCCGACCCGGACCTGTTGCCGGTGGTGCTTGAGGACTCGTTCCTCAATGACATCCGCGCCACCCTGCCGGAACTGCCGCAGCAGAAACGCGAGCGCTTCCAGGAGCAGTTCGGCCTGTCGGTCTATGATGCCAGCGTCTTGGCCTCCAGCCGTGAACAAGCCAACTACTTCGAAAAAGTCGTGAGCATCGCCGGTGACGCCAAGCTGGCGGCCAACTGGGTGATGGTCGAGCTGGGTAGCCTGTTGAACAAACAGGG
>NZ_JBOICG010000231.1:0-5599 GCF_050739995.1 Pseudomonas sp.
CGCCACCCCTGGCCGTCTGATCGACCTGTTCCGCCAGAACGCGCTGAAACTCAATCAGCTGCAAACCCTGGTGCTGGATGAAGCTGACCGCATGCTCGACCTGGGCTTCTCCGAAGAGCTGGCAAACATCTACCGCATGCTGCCGAAAAAGCGCCAGACCCTGCTGTTCTCCGCGACCTTCTCCGATGACATCCGCCTGCTGGCCGGGCAGATGCTCAACGACCCGCTGAGCATCGAAGTCAGCCCGCGCAACGTCGCCGCCAACACCGTCAAGCAATGGGTGGTGCCGGTGGACAAGAAGCGCAAGCCGGAGCTGTTTGTACACCTGATGCGCAAAGGCCGCTGGAAGCAGGTGCTGGTATTCGCCAAGACCCGTAACGGCGTGGATGCGCTGGTGGATAAGTTGCAAGGCCTGGGCGTGAATGCCGATGGCATTCATGGCGACAAGCCGCAAGCCACCCGCCAACGTGCGTTGGATCGCTTCAAGGCCAGCGACGTGCAAATCCTGGTGGCGACCGATGTAGCGGCCCGTGGTTTGGATATCGAAGACTTGCCGCTGGTGGTCAACTTTGACCTGCCGATCGTGGCCGAGGACTACATCCACCGTATCGGCCGTACCGGCCGTGCGGGCAACACCGGGGAAGCGATTTCCCTGGTGTGTGCCGATGAAGTGAACATGCTCTCGGCTATCGAGATGCTGACCCGTCAGACCTTGACCCGCAAGGTGGAGCCGGACTTCGAACCTGAGCACCGCGTGCCGGACACCGATGCCAGCGGGCAAGTGGTGAAGAAACCGAAAAAGCCGAAGAAGCCTAAAGCGTCCGGTGGTGGCGGTAAGCGCAACCTGGGCAAGTGGGTCGACAGTGGTGAGGTGGCGCCGGCGGAGCCGTCGATCAAGCCGGTGCGCAAGGTGCCTGTTTTCAACACCGGGCCGCGTAAGAAGAAGTAACTTTGCGGTGTGGCTGAGGGCCTCATCGGGGGCAAGCCCCCTCCCACATTTTTGACCGTGTGAACCCAGTCAAGTGTGGGAGGGGGCTTTGAAATCACGACAAAACTCAGCGGTTAAGCCACTCCAACATTCCCCGCCCAGCGGCTCTGCCACTGGCAAAACACCCCGTCAGCAAATACCCCCCGGTCGGTGCTTCCCAATCCAGCATCTCCCCGGCACAAAACACACCGGGCAATGGCTTGAGCATCAAGCGCTCATCCAACGCCTCAAACGGCACGCCGCCTGCGGTACTGATCGCTTCATCCATTGGCCGTGCCTTCACCAATGTCAGCGGCAGTGCCTTGATATCTACTGCCAATCGCACTGGATCATTGAAGTGCTCAGCCGGCGTCAGCTCACGCAATAGCGCCGCTTTCACCCCGTCCAACCTCAACTGACTGTGCAAATGCTTGCTCATCGAGCGCGAACCACGCGGCTTGACCAAGGCCGCCTGCACTTTGTCCAGCGGCTTGCTTGGCAGCAGGTCGATATGCACGGTAGCCGAGCCATCGCGATTGATCGCTTCCCGAATGGGCGCCGACAGCGCGTAGATCAAACTGCCCTCGATCCCCACGGCAGTGACGACACATTCCCCCAGCCGGGGTTTGTCGTCGGCCAACCCGATGGCGACGTTTTTCAACGGTGCCCCCGCGAATTTGCTGACCAGCAATTCACTCCAGGCCGACACTTCGAAACCACAATTGCTTGGCTGCAGCGGGACGCAAGGCACGCCTTTGCCTTCCAGCGACTTGAGCCAGGTGCCGTCCGAGCCCAGGCGCGACCAACTGCCGCCGCCGAGCGCCAGCAGCACAGCATCACTGTGGACAGTTTTTTCACCTTCCGGGCTGTGGATAAGTAATCCACCGTCGGTAGCCCACCCCACCCACCGATGCCGGGTGTGGATAACCACGCCTTGGTCCCGCAGGCGCTTGAGCCAGGCGCGCAGTAGCGGGGCGGCTTTCATGTCCGTAGGAAAGACGCGGCCTGAGGTGCCGACAAAAGTCTCGATGCCCAGGCCATGAATCCACTCGCACAGTGCCTCGGCACCAAACGCCCGCAGCAACGGAGCCATCTGCGGCGCCCGTTCGGCATAACGCGACAGGAACGCCGGGTATGCTTCCGAATGGGTGATGTTCATACCGCCGACACCTGCCAGCAGGAACTTGCGCCCCACCGACGGCATACCGTCATACAGGTCGACCCGTACGCCCGCCTGGCTCAAGACTTCGGCGGCCATCAGCCCGGCAGGGCCGCCGCCGATAATGATGACGTGTTGGGAAGGGGTGTCGGGCATGGGCAAGGCTACGGTCGCATGGATAGGCCGAGCATTCTACCCGACGACAGCGCAAACGCCTGATCAAAAAACGTACAGCCTCCTACAAGCCTTGCGGATGCTAGCTCTCAGACGCTTACGCTCAACTTATCCACAGGTGGTTCCACAGGCATTGTGGGTAACGCCCACAACTCAATGACAACCTGATGACGTCCACACCCGTTGGGCGCTGTGATGCAAGATGCCGTGGCGACGAGCCAGGGCGGGGCGGTCTTTGCTGTAGCCGCCGCCGATGACGCCCATCACCGGAATGTCACGGCCCAGGCAGTGGCGCATCACGCTTTCGTCACGGGCGGCCACGCCTTCGTCTGTCAGTTTGAGGTAACCGAGGGCGTCGTCCTTGTGCACATCAACGCCGGCGTCGTAGAGCACCAGGTCCGGTTGGTAGAGGGGCAACAGGTAGTTGAGCGCGTCGTCCACCACCTTGAGGTAATCGGCATCGCCCATGCCCATGGGCAGCGGGATGTCCCAGTCGCTTTGGGCCTTGCGCGCCGGGAAGTTCTTTTCGCAGTGCAGCGATACCGTGATCGCCTCCGGCGTGTCATGGAGGATGCGCGCGGTGCCGTCGCCCTGATGCACATCACAGTCGAAGATCAGAACGCGGTTGACCCGACCGCTGGCCAGCAGGTAATGGCTGATCACCGCCAGGTCATTGAAGATGCAAAAGCCCGCCGGGTAATCGTAGTGGGCGTGATGGGTGCCGCCCGCCAAGTGGCAGGCCAGCCCGTGTTCCAGCGCCTGCTCCGCCGCGAGGATCGAACCGCCGACCGCGCGCACGGTTCGGCGGGCCAGGGCTTCGTTCCAGGGCAGGCCGAGGCGCCGTTGGTCTTCACGGGACAACTCGCCGCCCATGTAGCGCTCGATATACCCACGGTCATGGGCCAGGGCCAGAATCTCTGGTGGGCACAGTGATGGGCGCAGCAGTTGGCTGTCCTCGGTCAGGCCACTGTCCACCAGGTGATCACGCAGCAGGCGGAACTTGTCCATGGGGAACCGGTGGTCCGCCGGGAACTCGGGGCTGTAGTCATCGTGATAGATCAATGGCAGGGGCATGGGATTTTCTGACGGGAACCTGCGACGCATCTTACCTGCGTTGTACACTCACGCACATGGCAAGGGAGGGGGACCCATGGAGCCGATACTGGAATTGGAAAGTGCACGCTTGGTGCTGCGCCAATGGCGCGACAGCGACCTGCCGGAATTTGCGCGTATGTGCGCCGACCCGCAAGTGATGCGCTATTTCCCGGCCAAATTGAGCCACCTGGAGAGCGCTGCGTTGATCGGGCGGATTCGCGGGCATTTTGCCGAATATGGCTTTGGTTTTTGGGCTTTGCAGCGCAAAGACACTCGCGAATTTATCGGTCTGACCGGGCTGCAGAATGTCAATTTCGAGGCGGGTTTTACCCCGGCCGTGGAGATCGGCTGGCGCCTGGCCCGTGAGCATTGGGGCTTGGGTTATGCCAGCGAAGCGGCGTGGACCGCCTTGCGTTGCGGCTTCGACCGCTTGCAACTGGATGAGATCCTGGCCTTCACCACCGAGTCGAATCTGCCCTCACAAAAAGTCATGCAGGCCATCGGTATGCATTACGATCCCCAGGCAGATTTTGAACACCCCAAGGTCGCAGCCGATGACCCGCTGCGCCATCATGTTTTGTACCGCATCACCCGCGCCCAATGGTTGGACACGCTGCACGGATAAGCAGACCGGAATGCCCTATTGATTGTAGGAGTTGCTCTATGAGCCAAGTATTGGAAGATCTGGTGGACCTGCTGACCCTGGAGCCGATCGAGGAAAACCTCTTTCGCGGCCGCAGCCAGGACCTGGGCTTTCGTCAATTGTTCGGCGGCCAGGTACTCGGCCAGTCGCTGTCGGCGGCCAGCCAGACCGTAGAGGAAGCGCGGCATGTGCATTCCTTGCACGGTTACTTCCTGCGCCCGGGCGACGCGGCATTGCCCGTGGTGTACTCGGTGGACCGTGTGCGTGACGGTGGCAGTTTCAGTACGCGCCGCGTCACCGCTATTCAGAAGGGCAACCCGATCTTCACCTGCAGCGCCTCGTTCCAATACGACGAGGAGGGTTTTGCGCACCAGAGCACCATGCCTGTCGTGGTCGGCCCGGAAAACCTGCCGTCCGAACTGGAGCTGACCCAGCAGCGCGCGCACCTGATTCCCGAGCACATGCGCGACAAGCTGCTGTGCCCCAAGCCGATCGAAGTGCGCCCGGTGACCGAGAAAGATCCGTTCAACCCGCAGCCGTCCGACCCGGTCAAGTACGTGTGGTTTCGCGCTGACGGCGCACTGGCCGACTCGCCTGCATTGCACAAATACCTGCTGGCCTACGCCTCGGACTTCGGTTTGCTGACCACGTCGCTGCTGCCCCATGGCAAGACCGTGTGGCAGAAAGACATGCAGGTCGCCAGCCTCGACCACGCGCTGTGGTTCCACGCCGATCTGCGTGCCGATGACTGGCTGCTTTACGCCATGGACAGCCCATGGGCCGGTAACTCCCGTGGCTTCTCCCGTGGCAGCGTGTACAACCGTGCCGGGCAACTGGTGGCCTCGGTGACCCAGGAAGGCTTGATTCGCCATCGCAAGGATTGGGCATGAGCCTGGCCCAGATCAAACATTGGGTATTCGACATGGACGGCACCCTCACGGTGGCCGTCCATGATTTTGCGGCGATTCGCGTGGCCCTGGAGATTCCGCCGGAGGACGACATCCTCACCCACCTGGCGGCCTTGCCCAAGGAGATTGCAGCGGCCAAGCACGCCTGGTTGCTGGAGCATGAACGCGAACTGGCGGTGGGCTCCATTGCCGCCGACGGTGCAGTGGAGCTGGTACGGGAGCTGGCCGGGCGTGGTTATCGCCTGGGCATCCTGACCCGCAATGCGCGGGAGTTGGCGCATATCACCCTGGAGGCGATTGGCTTGGCGGACTGCTTTGCCGTTGAGGATGTGCTGGGGCGTGATGATGCGCTGCCTAAGCCTGATCCGGATGGCCTGCTGAAATTGGCCGCAGCCTGGGACGTTTCGCCGAGCGAGATGGTGATGGTGGGGGATTACCGCTTTGACTTGGATTGCGGTCGGGCCGCGGGGACCCGGACGGTGTTGGTTAACTTGCCAGAGAATCCGTGGCCGGAATTGGCGGATTGGCATGCCGAGGATTGCGCGGCGCTGCGCCGGATGATCTAGCCCTGGCATCCCCAAATCGAATGTGGGAGCGGGCTTGCTCGCGAAAGCGGTGTATCAGCTGATAAATACGTAGCTGAAGGAGCGCAT
>NZ_JBOICG010000232.1:0-12646 GCF_050739995.1 Pseudomonas sp.
TCTCGGTGCTGTTCGGCCTTGGCTTGTCGAGCCTCAAGCCTGAGCTGCGCGAGCCGCTGGTGACGATGTTCCAGGGCGTCTCCGAGAGCATGTTCAAAGTCACTCACATGATCATGAAGTACGCCCCGATCGGCGTCTTCGCACTGATCGCTGTGACCGTTGCCAACTTCGGTTTCGCCTCCCTGCTGCCGCTGGCCAAGCTGGTGATCCTGGTTTACGTCGCCATCCTGTTCTTCGCTTTTGTGGTGCTGGGTTTGATCGCTCGCCTGTTTGGCTTCTCGATCCTCAAGCTGATCCGTATCTTCAAGGATGAGCTGGTATTGGCCTACTCCACCGCCAGCTCCGAAACCGTGCTGCCACGCGTGATCGAGAAGATGGAAGCCTACGGCGCTCCGAAGGCGATCTGCAGCTTTGTGGTGCCGACCGGTTACTCGTTCAACCTCGACGGTTCGACGCTGTACCAGAGCATCGCAGCCATCTTTATTGCCCAGCTGTATGGCATCGACCTGTCGGTTGGCCAGCAGTTGATGCTGGTCCTGACCCTGATGGTCACCTCCAAAGGTATCGCCGGCGTGCCGGGTGTGTCCTTCGTGGTGCTGCTGGCGACCCTGGGCAGCGTGGGTATTCCGCTGGAAGGCCTGGCGTTCATCGCCGGTGTCGACCGCATCATGGACATGGCGCGTACCGCCTTGAACGTGATCGGCAACGCCCTGGCGGTATTGGTCATCTCCCGTTGGGAAGGCATGTACGACGACGCCAAGGGCGAGCGCTACTGGAACTCCCTGCCGCACTGGCGCAGCAAGGAAACCCTGGTGGCCGGCGAGACCAGCCGTAGCTGATCGTCAGGTGATCTGAACAAACCCCGGGAAATCCGGGGTTTGTCGTTTCTGTCAGCCCCGCTATCATTCGCCCCATCTTTCGGGGGACTCAACTGATGCTTAATGGCCTGTGGCTTGGCTTCTTTGTCGTGGCAATGGTGTCGGCACTGGCGCAATGGCTGGTCGGCGGTAACGCCGGGATTTTCGCGGCGATGGTGGAAAGCATTTTCGCCATGGCCAAACTGTCGGTGGAAGTGATGGTGCTGCTGTTCGGCACCTTGACGCTGTGGCTGGGTTTTTTGCGCATCGCCGAAAAGGCCGGCATTGTCGACTGGCTGGCCAAGGCCCTTGGCCCGCTGTTCCGTCGCCTGATGCCCGAGGTGCCCGCTGGCCACCCGGCGATCGGCTTGATCACCCTCAACTTCGCTGCCAACGGCCTGGGCCTGGACAACGCTGCCACGCCTATCGGCCTCAAGGCCATGAAGGCGTTGCAAGAGCTCAACCCCATTCCCAACACTGCGAGTAATGCGCAGATTCTGTTTCTGGTGCTCAACGCGTCTTCGCTGACGCTGCTGCCGGTGACTATTTTCATGTACCGCGCCCAACAAGGCGCTGCCGACCCGACACTGGTGTTCTTGCCGATCCTGTTGGCCACCAGCGCTTCAACACTGGTCGGCCTGCTGTCGGTGGCGATCATGCAGCGCTTGCGGCTGTGGGACCCGGTGGTGCTGGCCTACCTGATTCCCGGTGCGCTGGTGCTGGGTGGCTTCATGGCGTTGCTGGCAACCTTGTCTGCCACGGCGCTGGCGGGCTTGTCGTCGATCCTCGGCAACCTGACACTGTTTGGCCTGATCATGCTGTTCCTGGTGATCGGTGCGCTGCGCAAGGTCAAAGTGTACGAAGCGTTTGTCGAAGGTGCCAAAGAGGGCTTCGATGTCGCCAAGAATCTGCTGCCGTACCTGGTGGCGATGCTCTGCGCCGTTGGCGTGTTGCGCGCCTCCGGGGCATTGGACTTCGGTCTGGAAGGCATTCGTCATGTAGTGGCCTGGACCGGCATGGATACACGCTTTGTCGACGCACTGCCCACCGCAATGGTCAAGCCGTTCTCCGGCAGTGCCGCGCGGGCATTGTTGATCGAGACCATGCAGACCAAAGGCGTGGACAGCTTCCCGGCACTGGTGGCGGCGACGATCCAGGGCAGTACGGAAACCACCTTTTATGTGTTGGCGGTGTACTTTGGCTCGGTGGGTATCCAGCGCGCCAGGCATGCGGTGGGGTGTGCGCTGCTGGCGGAGTTTGCCGGTGTAGTGGCGGCTATTGCGGTGTGCTACTGGTTCTTTGGCTAACTGTTAGATCGCTATCGCAGGCAAGCCAGCTCCCACATTTTTGATTTGTGAACACATTCAAGTGTGGGAGCTGGCTTGCCTGCGAAGAGGCCCTCAGCGTTTCGCAGCGGTATTGCCTTGTGCGACCACCCAATCCACCACCTGCTTATTCAAACCATCTGCGGCCTGCCCAAACGCGGCCACCACCGCAGGCACCTTGGTATCACTCACCGGTTGTCTCACCTCAAACCGTCGACTGGCAATAATCCGCTGATCACTCCCGCGCACCAACCGCGCATCCAGGCGGACTACCACTTCCACCGCATTGCCTCGATATTCGCTCTGAAACGCCTGCAACTGCCCGCCCAGCTCATAGTCAGCCTGCAAGTTGGTCTCATCGGTACTCAGCAACGTCACCCGCCCATCGCGCTGAAAGCCGTCCATGAAGCGATTACGCAGCAACACCGGCACAGGATCGCTCCAGCGGGATCTCGCATAGCTGCTGATCAGGTCGCCATTGGGCACCACGGCAATGCGCGGGCTGTCGAGAAACTCGCTGGCCTGGGGTTTGGACACGCGCAGCGACCAGCTCACCGGCGCGCCCTGCGTTGCCGTCTGGGTCGCAGCCAGGCGGTACACGTCCGAAGGGTCGGGTTTGGGCAAAATCGAGCAAGCGCTGACTAGCGCAATGGCTACCGGAATGATCAGATGGTAAGCACGCTTCATGGCGTGAACTCCTTGTTCTTGTCGCTGCCCAGCAAGTAACCGCTGGGGTTGGCTTCCAGGCGACGGGAGATGGCGCGCAGCGAACCCAGGGTTTCGCGCAGTTCGCGCACGGCTGGCGCCAGTTCGTTGAGGCCCTGCATGCCGCTGTTCACCGAATCCTTGTTGTTGGTCAGCAAGGTGTTGATGGTCGTGGTGCTTTGTTCGAGGGACTTCATCGCCTGCTCGGCGCTGCCGAAGGCTTGCTTGCCTTGCTCATTGAGCAAGCCATTGGCGCTGCGCATCAGCGTGGTGGTTTGCTCCAATGCGGCACCGGCCTGCTTGCTCACCTGCAGCAATTGCTGCATCACCACTTTGATATCACCGCGCTGGTCGGCGATGGCGCCGGTGGTTTGCTGCAAGTTGTCCAGGGTGTTGCTCAGGCGCTCGACGTTCTCGCGGGAGAACATGTGGTTGGCGTTGTGCAGCAGCAAGTTGATGCTGGTCATCAGGTCGTTGCTGTTGTTGAGCAGACGTGCGATGGGCGATGGCGAGGCGATGATTTCCGGCAGGTTGCCGTCCTTGCCCTTGAGTTCTGGGCTTTGCGGTGTACCGCCACTGAGCTGGATGATCGAGGTGCCGGTGATGCCGGTCAGGGCCAGTTTGGCCTGGGTGTCTTCCTTGATCGGTGTCTGCCCGGCCAGGCGAATGCGGGCGAGGACGCGGCGCGGGTCTTTGGGGTCCAGGCGCAGGCTGGTGACGTCACCCACCTTGATCCCGCTGTATTGCACCGAGCTGCCCTGGGACAGCCCGCTGACCGCCTCGTTGAATACCACCTCGTACTCCTGAAAGGCGCTGTCGACGCTGGACTTGGCCAGCCACAGGCCGAACAGCATCGCGCCGACCACCACGATTACGCTGAACAGACCGATCATCACATGATGGGCTCGGGTTTCCATGTCATACCTCGTTGAGCGATTGAGCGGCATCCAATGCCGCGCGGCCACGGGGGCCGTGGAAATATTCGTGAATCCAGGCGTCGTCCGTTTCCGAGACGATATCGATGGCGTCCGCCACCAGCACTTTCTTCTGCGCCAGCACCGCCACACGGTCGGTGATGGTGTACAGCGTGTCGAGGTCGTGGGTGACCAGAAACACGCTCAGGCCCAGCGCATCACGCAACGTCAGGATCAGTTGATCGAATTGCGCCGCGCCGATCGGGTCGAGGCCGGCGGTGGGTTCGTCGAGAAACAGGATGTCCGGGTCCAGCGCCAGCGCGCGAGCCAGAGCCGCGCGCTTGATCATGCCGCCGGACAGCGACGCCGGGTACTTGTCGGCCGCCGACAACGGCAGCCCGGCCAGCGCCAGCTTGACCGCAGCCAGGTGCTCGGCGTCGGCGCGGCTGAGGCCCGCGTGTTCGATCAATGGCAGGGCGACATTTTCGGTGACGGTCAGCGAAGAAAACAGCGCGCCCTTCTGGAACAGCACGCCAAAGCGCCGCTCCACCAGCGAGCGTTCATGCTCCGACAGGCTCGGCAGGTTCTTGCCGAACACACGCACCTCACCTTCGCTGGGCCGGCGCAGGCCGACGATGCTGCGTAACAGCACCGACTTACCGCTACCGGAGCCACCAACCACCGCGAGGATCTCACCCTTGTACAAATCCAGATCGAGGTTCTCGTGCACGCTCTGGCTGCCAAAGCGGTTGCACAGACCCCGTACTTCAATCACCGCCTCAGTGGGCGCACGGTGTAGACGACTCACCAGCCCATCTCCATGAAGAACATCGCCGCGACCGCATCCAACACGATCACCACAAAGATCGATTGCACCACGCTGGAGGTGGTGTGGGCACCGACCGACTCGGCGCTGCCGCTGACCTTGAAACCTTCCAGACAGCCGATGGCGGCAATCAGGAAGGCAAAGATCGGCGCCTTCACCATGCCTACCAGGAAATGCTGCACGCCGATGTCCGATTGCAGCAGCGAGAGAAACATCGCCGGCGAAATATCCAGGGCCACGGCGCACACCACGCCACCGCCGACGATCCCCGAAAGCATCGCCAGGAAGGTCAGCATCGGCAGCGCCACCAATAGCGCCAATACACGAGGCAGTACCAGCAGCTCCATCGGGTCCAGGCCCAAGGTGCGGATGGCGTCGATTTCTTCGTTGGCCTTCATCGAACCGATTTGCGCGGTGAAAGCACTGGCGGTGCGGCCGGCGATCAGGATCGCGGTGAGCAATACGCCAAACTCCCGCAGGAACGAAAATGCCACCAGGTCCACGGTAAAAATCGTCGCGCCGAAACTCTTGAGGACCGTAGCGCCGAGGAACGCCACCACGGCACCCACCAGAAAGGTCAGCAAGGCCACGATGGGCGCGGCGTCGAGGCCGGTTTGTTCGATATGCGCGACCATCGGCGTCAGGCGCCAGCGTTTGGGTCGGAAAATGCCACGGGCGAAGGTTTCGAGGATCAGGCCGATAAAGCCCAGCAGCTTCATGGCGTCTTGCCACACCGTGTCGACGGCTCGACCGATGCGGGCCAGTACCTGAATGCCAGCGGCTTCTTCCGGTTCTTTGACCGGCACGCAGAAATCATTCAAGGAGCGGTAGACGGTTTTGAGCAATGCACGGTCGGCGGCGGACAGGCTGCAATCGGTCTGCTCGGCGGAATGCTCGATACGGTCTGGGCCGAGCAGTTCCACCAGCAGTGATGCGCCAGCGGTGTCCAGGGCGCCGAGACCGTTGAGGTCGATGCGTGCGCTGGCGTCGTACGGGCCGTCGAGCTTGTCCAAGAGCTTTTTCAGGTGTGCGTAGTGGGCAAGCGTCCAGTCCCCCGTAATCCTGAGTAACGGCGGAGTGGCGGACGTATCGAGGTGGGCTGCGCCGCCCGTTGTACTGGTGGTCATAAGCTCGAGTTTGTCTGGCTATCCATAATTCCTACGTAATAGCACGATCCAGCCTACTTTGGGTTGTCCGTTTGTGTGCTGTCAGTGACTTTGAAGCGCAACACCCCGATGACTTGCCCATCCTCGGTCAGCACCCGCACTTGCCAGCGACCCACTGCATCCGCCGGGAAATTCTGCTTGTGGGTCCAGGCGCGGTAGCCTTCCTTGCGCCCGCCGTGGATATCCAGGGCAATGCGGTCGACCTCCTGGCCGTTGAATTTCCACACATGGTAGATCCGCTCATCCAGCCCACGCGGTGCGTTGATCGCGGTGTAGGCGTACAGCCCGCCGCTGCGCAGTTGGGCGGCGGTGACTTCCTTGAGGTCATCGCCCGGCGTGCGGTCTTGCAACTGGGTGCTGATCGCCACTTCGGTCATCCACAATGTGGCTGGCGGCACCCAGCTGCGCAAGAACCAACCGGCGCAACCAATGGTCGCCGTTACCCCCAGCAGCATCGCCCAGCCTTTCACGCTGCGCAGCGGCAGGCTCGCGGCCAGGCTCGGGATCGACAGCAGCATGGCCACGCCCAGGGCCAGCTTGTAACTCTGGGCAGTGGTCAGGTGCAGGATGATCGGCAGCGCGGTCAGCAACGCGGCGAACAGCGTCAGGGTATGCAGCGCGAGAAACAGTGAGCGCTTGGGTGCCAGCCACTTGTAGTACAACGGGTCGGTGATCGACACCAGCGCCGCCGCGCCGAGCAAGCCGGTGAAAATGGACTGGCCGCTGTTCCATGTGGTGGTGACGAAAAAGAACGGCAATACAAAAAACAGACTTTCCTGGTGGATCATCTGGGTGGCATAGCGCAGCAGGGGCTCGGGAATTTCCCGGTTGAAGACCTTGGCAAACAGCTGGTTGAAGCTGTTCTCCAGCATCAGCCATAGCCAGCTCACCAGCATGATCACCGCGATCCAACTGGCCATGCCTTGCTGGCGGTCCACCAGGATGAAACTGCAAACACCCGAGATAAAGCCGCCGAGCGCGATGACCCCAGGGTAGCGCTTGATCAGTTCGAGGATGCGCTGGATAAGGGGTGGCAGGTTTGGCATGGGCGGTTCACAGTTCGAATAGGAAAAATCCCAGACAGAATAACGTCTTAGCCCTGTGTTCGGTGTGTCATGACGCGGTTCGTTTGCGATAAAGCCGCAAGCCGATCAACACACAAGCCATCAGCCCCAGCACGCCGGCACTGAGCCAGGTCAGGGCGTCATAGCTCAAGAGCGGTTTTTCGATGCGCCAGTAGCCTGGCTGGTTGAACACTTGGCGCATGGCCTGGTTGGTCTGTGCAAGGCTAACCGCCTTGATGCGTTTGACCGGATCGCTGAAGTGGCCATCGGCGTAGTCGCCCGACGCGCTCCAGTAATAGTCGGCCAATGCGCTGTTGCCCTGTACGGCCCAGGCTTGGCGTGCAATGGCGGCTTGCTGCAGGCGGGTGAAGGTGGCCGGGTCGAGGCCGTCCTTGAGCAATTGCGCCTTGAGGTTTTGCAGCACCTGTTCGGCTTCGGCGAGGTTGTCCCGCTCGAGGTCGGCATTCAGGCTCAGGAACCCCACACCACCGAACACTTCGCGCTCAGTCCACGGGCCGTAGGACAAACCGTGCTTGAGGCGCAGTTGACGATAGAGCGCCCAGTCGAGGTAGTCCTTGAGCAGGTCATAGGTTTCGTCATGTTGGTCGTCCAGCACCGGCTCCGGGAACAGCCAGTGCAGCTTGGCGCTGTTACCGACCCAGCCGTGGATCAAGTCACGGTGGCTGGCGGCGGTGTGCTGGATTTCTGGCAGGGGGCGGTGCTCGCTTGGCTCCACCGGGTCAAGTTGGCCATAGGTGCGTTCCAGATACGCAGGCAGCAGTTTGTCGAGCTCGCCGACCACGATCAGGGTCATGTTGTTGGGTGCGTACCAATCTTTGCGCAGTGCCTCCAACTGACTGCGGGTCAGGTGGTGGACCTGAGCCCGTTCAGCACACTTGAGCCCCAGCTCGACGGCCAGTTGATTGCTGGCGTTGTGGCCGAGGTCCTGGCGGTCGAGCAGGCGTTGCAGGTGCGAGTAATGGCCGCCGTCTTCGCGTTCCACCACTTGCTTGGCAGCCTTGATGTGCGCGTCGGTCAGTTGGGTACGGGTGAGGATCGCCAGTAGCAGGTCCAGCACCTTACGCTGGTTTTGGGCGGGCGCCTCAATGACAAAGGTGGTGTCGGCGTTGCTGGTGTAGGCGTTCCATTCGCCGCCGAGGGCTTGCATGCGGTCTTCGAGGTCACTTTCGCCGGCACCGTCGATACCACTGAACAGCAAGTGTTCGAGCAGGTGCGGCAGTTCTTTGTCAGCACAGCTGAAGTCATCCAGACCGACACCCACCACCAGGCGGATGGCCACGTGCCCGCGCTCGGTGCCCGGTTTGAGCAGCACTTGCAGGCCGTTGGGCAAGGTGTAGCCCTCGACTTGCAGGCGGTCAAAGGCAAAGGTGTGTGCCGAGCCCAATAGCAGGCAGGCGAATAACAGACGACGCATAACAAGCTTCCCGGCGGATGAGGTCCATTGTTAACTGACTTCACAGGCCGTCGTACGTTCAGGGCGAATGGGTGATGTCGGCAATATCTTCGGCGGAAAGCGCGCCGGTGTCAGAGGTTTCCAGCACAACATACGCGCTGCTGCAAAACAGTGAGTTGAGGCGCTTCATGTCGGCAATCAGCTCCAGGTGCAGGGAGCTGGTCTCCAGGCTTTGTACGATCTTGCGTTGCAGACGGCTGACATGGGCGTGGGCCAGGCGCCGCTCCTGGGCGCGGAAGCGGCGCTTCTCACGCAACAGTTGCCGGGCACTTTCCGGGTCAGCGCTGAGGAACACCGACAGGCCCAGGCGCAGGTTGGCAATCAACTGGCTGTGCAGGCCGGTCAGTTCTTCCAGACCCACTTCGGAAAACTGCCGGCGTTGCGAAGTCTTCTGCTGCTGGACTTTGCGCAGCATGCGTTCGATCAGGTCGCCGGCCAGTTTCAGGTTGATCGACAACTCGATGATCTCGGCCCAGCGGCGGCTGTCCTGCTCGCTGAGGTCTTCGCGGCGCATTTGCGCCAGGTACAACTTGATGGCGCTGTAGAGTGCCTCGACGTCATCACTGAGGCTACGCATTTCCTGGGTGATGGCGGTCTGTTTGCCGCGCAGCACTTCTTGCATCGCGGTCAGCATGTTGTCGATCAAGTCGCCCAGGCGCAGGGTTTCGCGGGCGGCGTTGGCCAAGGCCAGGCTGGGGGTGTCGAGTGCGGTAGGGTCCAGATGGCGCGGCTTGGCCTTGCCATTGGCTTCCTGTTGTTCCGGTAGCAACCAGGTACACAGACGCGCCATCGGGCCGATGCTGGGCAGCAGGATCAGGCAGCGGCTGACGTTGTAGAGCAGGTGGAAGGTGATGACCATACCTTGGGCGCTGTAGTCCAGGCCGTCCATCCAGCGTACGAGCGGGTCGAGTACGGGGATGATCAGCAACAGGCCGATCAGTTTGTACAGCAGGCTGCCCAAGGCCACTTGGCGCCCGGCGGCGTTCTGCATGCTGGTACTGAGGAAGGCCAGCACGCCGCTGCCAATGTTGGCGCCGATCACCAGGCCGATGGCCACGTGCAAGCCGATCACACCAGCGCCGGCCAGGGTCGCGGTCAGCAGGACAGCGGCGAGGCTGGAGTAGGAAATCATCGCGAACAGGGCACCGACCAAGGCATCGAGCAAGATATCGCCGGTCAGCGAGGCGAAGATGACTTTGACGCCCTGGGCGTGGGTAATCGGCCCGGCGGCTTCGACGATCAATTGCAGCGCCAGAATGATCAGGCCCAGGCCGATGCCGACGCGGCCCATCTGCCCTGCCCGCGTTTGTTTGCGTGACAAAAAGAAAATCACGCCGAGAAAGATCAGCAGCGGCGACAGCCAGGACAAATCGAACGTCAGCACCCGCGCCATCAACGCCGTGCCCACGTCGGCGCCAAGCATGGTTGCCATGGCGGGCATCAAGCCCATCAGGCCCTGGCCGACAAAGGATGTCACCAGCATGGCGGTGGCGTTACTGCTCTGCACCATGGCCGTCACCAGGATACCGGCGACAAAAGCCAGCCAGCGCTTGGACATGTTTTGCCCGATGACTTGGCGCAAGTTGGAGCCGTAGACCCGCAAGATGCCGGTACGGACGATGTGCGTGCCCCAGATAAGCAGGGTCACGGCGGAAAGCAGATTGAGCAAGGTCAGCATGCTCGGCCCCCCGTGTGGGTGCGCTCCAAAAAGAGCGAAGGAAAGTTGCCGCGTGCCGTTCTACGTCTTGTCCTTAAGCTGTAGTTGGCGAATGGGCTCTGCGCCAGCATCGCATAGCTAAAGCGGGGATTGAAACAAAAGTGTCATGAAAACAGCTTTATACAAATGAAGCTTTTTATGGATGAAAAAAGGGGCTTATTAAAAGCCCCTTTTGGTCTGGCTCGGGTTTATTGACCCGGAATGTCCTTGCGCAGTTTCACCGGGTCCTGCTGTTTCTTCTTTTTCGCGATCGCGGTGCGCATCTTGATGTTGATCGCTTCCACCGCCAGCGAGAACGCCATGGCGAAGTAGACATAGCCTTTCGGCACGTGCACGTCGAAGGATTCAGCGATCAGCACGGTACCCACTACCAGCAGGAATGACAGCGCCAGCATCTTCAGCGACGGGTGTTTGTCGATGAAGTCACTGATCGTACCGGCCGCCATCATCATCACCAGTACGGCAACGACGATCGCAGCGACCATGACCGGTACATGGGAGACCATGCCGACAGCGGTGATCACTGAGTCCAGGGAGAACACGATGTCGATGATCGCGATCTGGATGATGGTGTAGATGAACTTGCCACCGGCGCCCTTGGGCTCGTCATGGGTTTCGTCTTCACCTTCCAGTGCGTGGTACATCTCCTGGGAGCTTTTCCACAGCAGGAACAGGCCACCGAAGAACAGGATCAAGTCGCGACCGGATATGCCTTGGCCAAACACCACGAACAAGTCGGCGGTGAGTTGCATCACCCAGGTGATCGACAGCAGCAACAGGATTCGCGTGACCATGGCCAATGCCAGGCCGAAGATCCGGGTGCGTGCCTGCATATGCTTGGGCATGCGGCTGACCAGGATCGAAATCATGATGATGTTATCGATGCCCAAGACGATCTCAAGGGCTGTCAGGGTGAAGAAGGCAATCCAGATTTCCGGATTGGTCAGCCATTCCATGTGTATTCCTTTGAACGAGTGTTAAACCGCGCAAGCTGCAGCGCCGCGCGATGGGGTTGTCACGATGATAGAGTGCTGAACAGCGGGAAAATCCCCATCAGCAAAGCGGCGAACATTATGCACAGGCATACGAGCACTGCCCACTTGAGGGTGAAGCGCTGGTGATCGCCAAACTCGATGCCGGCCAGAGCCACCAACAGATAGGTCGAGGGTACCAGTGGGCTGAGCAGGTGTACGGGTTGGCCAACGATGGAGGCGCGGGCCATTTCCACGGCGGTAATGCCGTAGTGGCTGGCGGCTTCGGCGAGTACCGGCAGTACGCCGTAGTAGAACGCGTCGTTGGACATGAAGAAGGTAAACGGCATGCTCACCAGCGCGGTGATCACGGCCAGATACGGACCCAGTGCATCCGGGATGACGGTCAGCAAGCTCTTGGACATGGCGTCGACCATGCCGGTGCCCGACAGGATGCCGGTGAAGATACCGGCGGCGAAGATCAGGCCTGTCACCGCCAGTACGCTGCCGGAGTGCGCAGCAATGCGGTCTTTCTGCATTTGCAGGCATGGGTAGTTGACGATCATGGCGATACTGAACGCCACCATGAACAGCACCGGCAGCGGCAACAGGCCGGCGATCAGGGCGCACATCAGGGCGAAGGTCAGGGCGCCGTTGAACCAGATCAGCTTCGGACGGCGGGCGTCGGGGTATTGCGAGACGCTGATCTCGCTGTGGTCGATCTCGTCGCCCTGCAGGTGCAGTTCGCCCAGGCGAGCACGCTCACGCTTGCCGTACATGTAGGCAATCACCAGGATTGCCACTACGCCTGCGGCCATGGCTGGAATCATCGGTACGAAGATGTCCGAGGGGTCCACATGCAGTGCACTGGCGGCGCGCGCGGTCGGCCCGCCCCAAGGGGTCATGTTCATCACGCCGCCGGCGAGGATGATCAGGCCAGCCATGATCCGCGGGCTCATGCCAATGCGCTGGTACAGCGGCAGCATGGCGGCCACGCAGATCATGTAGGTGGTGGCGCCGTCACCGTCGAGCGACACCACCAGGGCCAGTACGGCGGTGCCGACCGAAACTTTCAGCGGGTCGCCCTTGACCATCTTGAGGATCTTGCGCACGGCCGGGTCGAACAGGCCCGAGTCGATCATCAGGGCAAAGTAGAGAATGGCGAACATCAGCATCACGCCGGTCGGCGCGAGCTTGGTGATGCCCGCGAGCATCATTGGACCGATCTCCGGTGCAAAGCCACCAAACAGGGCGAACAGGATCGGCACGATGATCAAGGCGATCAGCGCGGACAGGCGCTTGGTCATGATCAGGAACATGAACGTGATGACCATGGCAAAGCCAAGGAAAGTCAGCATAGGGAAAACTCCAGGCGTAGCGCGGCTAGGGAATGGCGAACCGAGATGGGTCAGCGCAGAACGAAAGGCACGAGGCGTACGGGTGGAGTGGGAGCGAACAGGCGGGTACGAGCGGACATCGGGAATCACCATTGTTGTTGTTAACAGCCGGTCTGTTGCCGACAGTGGGGCGATCCTAGACTTGAAACCTTTCAACCAGCTTTCGTTGGGTAAACAGGTCGTGGTGGGGAGACGCGCGGTCTATGAATTTATGTAGATCCAAATGTGGG
>NZ_JBOICG010000233.1:0-1520 GCF_050739995.1 Pseudomonas sp.
GAACACGTATTGCTGGGTATGGCGCGTCGGGTTGCCATCGCTGTCGAAGGCTTTTTCATCCAGGCGCACTTCGCGGCCACCCACAATGGTTTGCCATTGCTCATTGAAGCGAATGCGGTCGGTGACAAACAGGCCGTACTGGCGGCTGTCGAGGTTGCGGTGGCTGGGGTTCAGGGGTTTGTCGGTGGGCGTGAAGCCAGGCGCGTCTTCGTTGATATTGCCACTGCCGATGTATTCGTTGACCGACTTGCGCTTATCGATCACCCGGCGAAACGCACTGGTGCCGAACGTCAGCTCATGGCCCAGGCCCGCCGTGTCGAACAGCCCGGTCATCGCCGCTTGCACTTCGTCGTCACGGCGGGTGTCGTCGGGGCTGCGGTAGTCGTAGATGTCGTAATCACCCTTAGGGCTGAACGTGTTCTTGCCGCAATCGGCCACGTAATAACAGCCCCACGCAAACGAACTGTAATCGTCGATCACTACCTTGCTATGGGCCGCGCTGAGGCTGCCTTTCCATTGATCGCTGAAGCGGTACTCGAACTTGCCATTGAGGTTCAGTGAATCGATGCCGACCTGATGGGAGCCGGTCTGATGTCCGAGCAATTTTTTCGGCGAGGCGTCATGGGGCACCTCGGTGCCACCCAACAACTGATAACCCGGCACCGAGCGCTGTTGCTTGTTCTGGTATTCCGCATCCAGTTGCAGCACGGCATCGGGGCTGATGTTCCAGTCGAAGGCCAGGGACACGAAATCGCGCTGGCCATTGGCGTGCTCCACATAGGAATGCAGGTCTTCATGGGCCACGTTGGCGCGCAGGCCGAATTGCTGTTCGCTGCCAAACCAGCCGCCGACGTCGGTGGCCACATAACCGCTGCCACGATCGTCGGTGGAGACGGTGACCGAGCGCACGTCTTCCGGGCGTTTGGTTATGTAGTTGATCACGCCGCTGGGTTCGGAGATCCCGCTCTGCAACCCGGCCAGGCCCTTGAGCACTTCCACCTGTTGCTTGTTTTCCAGCGCGACATTCTGCTCACCGGTGATGGTGCGCCCGTTGATCTTGTAGCTGCTCGCCGCGTTCAGCGAAAAGCCGCGCACCACAAAGTTTTCGTAGTAGCCAATCGGGGCGTAGCTGTCACCCACCGAGGCGTCGTTACGCAGCACCTCACTGAGCAGGCGCGCCTGCTGGTCCTTGATCAGCGCGGCGTTGATCACCGTGATCGAGGCGGGTGTATCGAGCAAAGGCGTTTCATTGAAGCCACCGACCGAGGCCGTGTCGGTGTGATAACCGGCTTCTTCCTGTCCCTGGACCTGCACCGCCGGGAGTTCTACCTCCGCCGCCAGGCTGTTGCCGATGCTACCGCTGAGCAGCAGGCCGAGGGCGAAACGTGAAGTGACGACGGGACGAAAACGCAAAACCATGGGGGCAGGGCCTTAAAGCGCGGGGCGGGGGGCGCATAAGCTAGGGGGATGTGTCTGGTTTTACAAGATGTAGAGTGAGAACCCGGTCCAATGTGGGAGGG
>NZ_JBOICG010000234.1:0-3336 GCF_050739995.1 Pseudomonas sp.
GGTCAGCGTCGGCAGCAGGTTGAGCTCTTGCATGACCATGCGCACGCCCAACTCTTCGGCCTGGGTGCGGCTGCCTGGACGGTAATCCTGACCGTTGAATTGCATGTGCCCGGCGGTCGGCGTGACCAGCCCACCGATGATCTTCGACAGCGTGCTTTTACCCGCGCCATTCTCGCCGGTCAGCGCCAGCACTTCCCCTCGATTGAGCGTCAGGGTGATGTCGGATAGAACCGGTTGCGCATAAGTCTTGCCGATACCGCTGACCGAGAGGACAGCGTTCGGGGCGGAAGATGACATAGGAAAATCTCCAGGCGTCCGCTCAGGACGAGCGGACGCTATTGGGTGCTGCCAGGATTACTTCTTGAGGACGAGTTCGACCGGGGTTTCGATCACGCCGTCTTTGGCATCGACTTTCTCACCCTTGACCAACTTGAGCGCGTTCTGGATACCGAACACGGCTTGCTGGGCGGCGGCCTGGTCGGCGGTCGCCAGTACACGACCGTCCTGCAGCATCGGCTTGATCGCTTCGATGTTGTCGTAGCCAACCACCAGCACTTTACCCGCCTTGCCTGCCGCGCGTACGGCAGAGACAGCCCCCAGGGCCATGTTGTCGTTGCCGGCCAGCAGCGCCTTGAGGTCTGGATATTCACTCAGCATTGCGGAAGCCACTTTCTGGCCCTGGTCGATTTCCCAGTTGCCGGATTGGGTAGAGACGATCTTCATACCCGCAGCGTCCATCGCATCTTTGTAGCCTGCTGTGCGTTGCTGGGCATTAGTGGTGGTCGGCACGCCTTCGATGATTGCGACCTTGTCGCCCGAGGTCAGTTGCTTGGCCAGGTAGTCACCTACCAGCTTGGAACCTTTGCGGTTGTCCGGGCCTACGAACGGGATGTCGAGGTTTTTGCTTTTCAACACGCCCGGATCAAGGCGGTTGTCGATATTGACGACCTTGATGCCGGCATCCGAGGCTTTTTTCAACACGGTGACCAGTGCCTTGGAGTCAGCTGGCGCGATCACGATGGCGTTTACCTTGGCGAGAATCATCTGGTTGACGATATCGATCTGCGCGCTGGTATCGGTTTCGTTCTTGATGCCGTTGGTGATCATGTCGAAATCGGCGGCGTGTTCTTTCTGGTACGTCTTGGCGCCGTCCTGCATCGTGACAAAGAATTCGTTGGCGAGGGATTTCATGACCAGGCCGACCTTGGGTTTGGCGGCGTCATCGGCAAATGCAGAGGAGAGAGGCAGGGCAGCGGATGCGGCAGCAAGCACAGCGACAGCAAGAAGACGTCCAGCAAATGGCAGCTTCATGGGTTCACTCCGATCTTATGATTATTGTGAGCAACGCTTGCTCCGAAGATCCCTTCGGCAGCCTTCCCACCCGGGCGGCTGATACGAGCGGCCACGATACTCAAGGAGCACTCCGTGAAACATCTCGCAAACGTTTGCGTTACTCAAACTATGAGAACCTTGCCGAGATTTGTCAACGGGTGAGAGCAGTCTTTCACTCAAGGTATTCAGCCACTGCCTCGACGCCCATCCAGTGATGCGTTTAAACATCGTCCTGTCCGGATCGTTCTCTAAAACGACAGGCTGTTACGCCAGGGTCATACACCCGCCATGGATATCCCATCATGATTTTCGGACAACCGAACGAAATACTAGCCCACTGTTCGGAAAGCCGGACAACAGCTCGCTTCATTCATTTATAAATCAAAATTAAATTGTTTTAAATCAATACGTTAATTTATATCCGCACACACAATCCGCCTGGTACAAATCCTGCTCTTTCTCGGAACCTTGAGGCGTTCAGAACCGCCCGGGTGTTCTAGATGAACCTGCACCAGCACTCATCAAAAACCAGAGAGAAAAATAATGAAATCTGCACTGAAGAACATTGTTCCGGGCGCCCTCGCCCTTCTGCTGCTGTTCCCCGTTGCCGCCCAGGCGAAGGAAGCTGAAACCAAGACCAAACTGTCCAACGTGGTGATCCTCGCCACCGGCGGCACCATTGCCGGTGCCGGCGCCAGTGCGGCCAACAGTGCCACATACCAGGCGGCCAAAGTCGGCATCGAACAACTGATCGCCGGCGTTCCTGAGCTTAGCCAGATCGCCAATGTGCGTGGCGAACAAGTGATGCAAATTGCGTCCGAAAGCATCAACAACGAAAACCTGTTGCAACTGGGCCGCCGCGTGGCCGAACTGGCCGACAGCAAGGACGTGGATGGCATCGTGATCACCCACGGCACCGACACCCTGGAAGAAACCGCCTACTTCCTGAACCTGGTCGAAAAAACCGACAAGCCAATCGTTGTGGTCGGTTCGATGCGCCCAGGCACCGCCATGTCGGCTGATGGCATGCTCAACCTGTACAACGCCGTGGCCGTAGCCGGCAGCAAAGATGCGCGCGGCAAAGGTGTGCTGGTCACCATGAACGACGAGATCCAGTCGGGTCGCGATGTCAGCAAGATGATCAACATCAAGACCGAAGCGTTCAAAAGCCCATGGGGCCCGCTGGGTATGGTGGTTGAAGGCAAATCCTACTGGTTCCGCCTACCTGCCAAGCGCCACACCATGGATTCGGAGTTCGACATCAAGACCATCAAGAGCCTGCCGGATGTGGAAATTGCCTATGGCTACGGCAACGTAAGCGACACCGCCGTCAAGGCCCTGGCGCAGGCCGGCGCAAAAGCCATCATCCATGCCGGCACCGGTAATGGTTCGGTGTCTTCCAAGGTCGTTCCTGCCCTGCAGGAACTGCGCAAGCAAGGCGTACAGATCATCCGCTCCTCCCACGTAAATGCCGGCGGTTTCGTTCTGCGCAATGCCGAACAACCTGACGACAAATACGACTGGGTGGCCGCCCATGACCTGAACCCACAGAAAGCCCGCATCCTGGCCATGGTCGCATTGACCAAGACCCAAGACAGCAAAGAGCTGCAGCGGATGTTCTGGGAATACTGATTCGCGCTGACACCTCGATAGGGGCTTGACCGCCCCTATCTCCCCCTCAATCAAAACTCTCGCCCTACACCAATCCTCTTAAACAGCTGTCAGACGAAGTTCTTGAAATTTAAGCAGTTGCGAAATCACTCACAGTTAAATACTGTATGTGCGTACAGCTTATTAAGGATACGTCCGTGGCAAAGTCCTCTTCCGCAACGCCCACACCGCCTGATGCGTACGAACGCCTGGCCCTTCGTGTGCAAAAAATCATCAATTCGACCAACGCCCAGAAAGCCAAGGCCGCGTTGATATTCCGTTTGCCGGATGAACCGGTGAGTGAATGGGAGCGCCTGCTGGAAGAAATCGCGGAGAACGATAACGTCACTCTCG
>NZ_JBOICG010000235.1:0-4797 GCF_050739995.1 Pseudomonas sp.
CATTGATCTACAAACCGATTGAAAACATCTCGCTGTACACCAGCTACAGCAAGGGCCTGTCCCTGGGCGGTACGGCACCGTGGTTCGCCAGCAATGCCGATGAAACCCTGGCCCCGACCACCTCGCGGCAAATCGAAGCCGGTGTGAAATACGACTGGCGCCGCATCAGCTTCGCCGCCGCCGTATTTCAGACCCGCCAGGCTTATCAGTACGCCAAGCCGGACGGCGCCGGCAACTTCACTTACGTCCAACAAGGCCAGCAAAAGAACACCGGGCTGGAACTGTCGGCCAACGGCTGGGCCACCGACCGTCTGCAAATCGCCACCAGCGTGGCGGCGATTCGTGCGAGGGTGAACGGCAGCGGCACGCCGGACTACGAAGGCCATCAAGCGATCAACGTACCCAAGCTGCGCGCCAGCCTGTATGCCGACTATGCCTTGCCATGGGTGAACGGGTTGGCGGTGCTCGGTGGCGAAATACGCCAACCGCACCGGCAATGTGGAGGTGGGCGATTATGCGGTGGTCAATGTGGGCAGCCGCTACACCACCCAGTTCGACGGCTATGAAACGGTGTTTCGCCTGAGCGTCGACAACCTGTTCGACAAGCGCTACTGGCGCGACGCGGGCGAGTACATGGGCGATGACTATCTGTTCCAGGGCGCGCCTTTGACGGCGCGCCTGAGTGCTTCGGTCAACTTCTAAGGGAGCGCGGAACTGTCAACCACAGCGCCGCCAACCCGCAGGTCAACAGACTCCAACCCAGGCTCTGGGCCCAGCCGACCAGGCTCAGCCCAACACCGATAGCCAAGTAATACAGCAAGCCAAACACCGCTGCGGCCGTCCCCAGACGGTCACGATAGGCGGTCAGTGCCGAGCCCAGCACATTGGGAATCGCCATGCCGAACGCCAGCACCACCAACAGCATGGGCCATACGAATAGCCAGCTTTCTTGTAACATCACAACCAAAAGGCCACCCAGCACCGCCATTCCCGCCGCAACCGGCACCAAGTGCTCACTGCGCACCTCACGCTTGAGCAGCACCTTGTTCAGCAGCGCCCCCAGACCCGAACCCAGCGCCAGCAATACGCCGCTGTAGCCAAACTCGAGGGCCGACAAACCCAGCTTGTCGAATAGGAACGGCCCGATGCTGTAGTAGCTAAACAAAGCGATATTGAACGCGGCCACCAAACCCACCGAGCGCCAGATACCTGCGTCCCGTAGCATCAGACCCAGGGTCTCGCACAACGACGCTATGGGTAAGAAAGCAGGACGCGTCTCCGGTAAGCGCCACAAGCACCAGCACCACAGTACCAGCGCCAACACCAACAAACCGACGAGCACACCGCGATAACCAAACTGCTGCACCAAGGTTGCGCCGCTAAACAGGCCAAGGGCCGGGCTAGCGGCCAGGGCAATGCCCACCACAGAAAAAACCCCAGCCAACTCGGCGCCATGGAAGCGGTCGCGCAACACGGTCTGCGTGACCACCGAACCCACGGCCGCGCCAAACGCCGCAATGGCTTGTGCAATCAGCAAACCGTTGAACGTGACGACCGATAAGGCCAGCACCGAGGCGGCCATATACAGGGAAAGTCCGGCCAACATGGCCGGACGACGGCCCCAGCGGTCGCAGAGCAGCCCCCACACCACCACGCCAAACGCAAACGCCAGAAAATACACCGACAGGGTTTGCCCTGCCCGTTCCGGCCCGACCGCAAAAGCCTGGCCGATATCGGCGAGGGCCGGGCTGTAGAGGGTTTGGGCCAATTGCGGGAACATCAGCAGGGCCACGGCCAGCGCCAACCCGTTTTTAACTTTCATCGACAGATCCTTCCTGATCAAACAGCGGAAGGATTTTAAGTACTGGCAGACGGGGTATTATCCAAACCTTGACAGTTTATCCATCAAATCGGACAAACCTATGGCCTGGCTCGCCGCCGACGCTTCTTTCGATCCTGACTGCCTGCCGGCGCCGGTGGTTGGCATCGCCGCCCTGCTCGGTGACCACGACTCAGGCCTGCACCAGCACCGACGAGGGCAACTGTTGTTCACCCGACAAGGCTGCACTCGTATCACCCTGGACAACCAGCTGTGCCTGCTGCCGCCATCCCGTGCGGCCTGGATACCCTGCGGGGTGCCTCATCGTGCGCAAATGCACAAAACCGTGGATTACCGTTCGGTGTATGTAAGCCCGATGTTGGCGGGTCAATTGCCGGAACAGGTTCGGGTGATCGAAGTCAGCTCCTTGCTGCAGGCAGTGTTGGAGCCGATGGCGATGGCTCCTTTCGACACCGATTGGCACACCGGACGCTTTGCCCACTTATTGGCGTTGTGCCTGGACGAAATCGAGCAAGCGGTCGAGCAGCCGATGCTCCTGCCCTTGCCGCAAGACAAACGCCTGGCACCGTTACTGGCCCGGCTCGACACCCTGCCACCACCCCTGCAAGCACTGGAACACCAGATCGGCGCCAGCGCCAAGACCATCGGCCGGATTTTCCTGCGGGAAACCGGCCTGGGGTATCAGCAGTGGCGTCAGCAATGGCGGCTGATGCGGGTCATTGAATTGCTTGCCACCGGGCGCAGCCTGGGCTACTGCGCCTTCGAGCTGGGTTTTGCCAGTGACAGCGCCTTGATCACCTTCTTCAAAGGCATGACCGGCACTACGCCGCGTGGTTATTTAAAGGGCAACTGAAGCTTACTTCGGCATTTTGCGAAAACCCACGGCCAGGCGGTTCCAGCTGTTGATGGTGGTGATCGCCAGGCTCAGGTCGACCTGTTCCTGCGGGCTGAATTCGGCGGCGAGCGCAGTATAGTCGGCGTCGGCAGCGTGGGTCTGGCTGATCAGGGTCAGGCTTTCGGCCCAGGCCAGGGCGGCGCGTTCACGCGGGGTGAAGAATGGCGTTTCGCGCCAGGCCGACACGGTGTACAGGCGGCGTTCGGTTTCGCCGCCCTTGCGTGCATCGGCGGTGTGCATGTCGAGGCAGAAGGCGCAGCCGTTGATCTGCGACACGCGCAGGCGCACCAGCTCCAGCAGCGGCAGTTCGATGGACAGTTTACCGACGGCGGCTTCCAGGGCGAGCATGGCTTTCATGGCGTCTGGGGAAGCGGTGTAGAAATCGGTACGAGCTTGCATGGTGATACTCCAGAACGGTGGGATTGGTGAGCAGGTTAGTCACCGCAGCGCTCCGGAGGAATAGCCAATTCGGACGAAGAACAGGTGACCAATCTACAGGCCACGGTTCCTCAACCACTGCAGGAACCCGGTCTTCACCGGCATCACCGGTGTTGACTGAGTCAGGGTCTTCGCAGCGTGCAGGCGGAAGTCCAGCAAGGCCTTCATCGCCTCGCTGATGTCATGCCGCGCATCCAGGCAAGGCTTGAGGTATTCCTTTTCGACGCGGTACAGCGTGCAGTAGGTCTTGGCCAGGAAGTCGGCCGGCACACCTTGATCGGACAGAATCCCCGCCTCGCCAATCACCTCCCCCGGCCCCATGCGCCCGGCTTCGAACTTATGCCCGTCCTTGATCAGCATGACTGACACCACACCTGAGGCAACGATGAACAAATGGTCGCTGACCTCCCCCGCCGGCATGATCATCTCGCCGCCACGGAACGAATGCAGGGTCATGTTCTGGCTGAAGGTGTCCTTTTCTTCCTGGCGCAAGGTGGAGAAAATCGACGAGCGCTCCAGCAGTGCCCGCGCCCCGGAAACCAGGGACGGCGTGCTGCTTTCGGTGGCGGACAGCAGGCTGACACCCGCCGCTTGCAGGTGACGGAAAGCCAGGTCATACAGCTGGTTGCGCACTTCGCGCTTGAGGCCCATGGCCGGTACAAAACCGCTGATTTCATACTCGACGCCGCCGCTGGCCGAGGTCTTGAACGCGACACTCGGCGCCGGGGTGGCCAACAACGGCCGACATCCCAGCATCGCACGCTCCAACGCCTCGATCACGGTTTGCGGGCGCGCATGCGGGCTGACTTGCAGGCTGACCGCCAGGCCGAACATATCCGCCGGGCGTGAGAAATTGATGATCTTGGCCTTGGCCGCCAAGGAGTTGGGAATCACCGCCATGCTGCCCTGGGAGGTTTGCAGGCGTGTGGCGCGCCAGTCGATATCGGTGACGCGACCTTCGGTGCCGTCGATGGAGATCCAGTCATCCAGCTGATAAGGCTTGGTAGTGTTGAGGACGATCCCGGAAAACACGTCGCTCAAAGTGCTCTGCAATGCCAGGCCGACAATGATCGCCACCGCGCCGGAAGTGGCGAGCACGCCCTTGACCGGTAGGTCGAGCACGTAGGCCATGGCGGCGATGATCGCGATCAGGAAAATCACCGCGCCCATCAGGTCCTGCAACAGCCGACCGGTGTGACCGACCCGTTGCATCATCACGGTGCCGAGCAACACCGTGAGGGTGCGCGCCGCGAACAACCACCAGCCGATCTGCAGGGCCGTGGCGGCCAGGTGCAAGGCCGTGTCGTCGGCGTAGGGCGCCAGTTGCATGGGGTTCATGCCGTCGTTGAACAACACGGCACTGAACACCGCGAAGATCACCAACCGCGCCGCCAGTTTCCAACTGGCCAGGTTGGTGGAAATAAGGTGCCACACGGCGATGTCGATAAAGATCAGCGCCAACGCGCACAGCATGGGGTGATCAGCGATAAATGAGGGCATCCAGGCAACTCCAGGGCGAATGCCCTGAAGATCGCATGAAATCGAGATATCGGGTATAGCGCCAAGCAAAATCTGGGAGCGGGCTTGTGTGGGAGCGGGCTTGCCTGCGATAGCATCTCCGAGG
>NZ_JBOICG010000236.1:0-3173 GCF_050739995.1 Pseudomonas sp.
CAAATGGAACACCAACCCCATCAAGGCTTCCCGACCGCTTTTTTCATCCATCCCACTTGGCCACATTGATTGGCTTTGTGACTGGGCCGCATGCCGAATGGTCGAGGCGACATCCGATGCGCCACCCGAAGTACCCAACATGACGGGCACGCCAAGCTCATCGCGCACCTTAGTGCCCAGATCGTTGCGCAAATCCGTGCCATGAAGGCTGGTGAAATGATGGGTCTTCACACCATCCACAACCCGGTTCGACCCCACGCGATGCTTAACGGTGTAAGTCTCGACGTCACTGAGCATCGGGTCATGCTCTTTGAGTGCCTCGGCAATCGCCTTGATGCCAAATGCCATTTCTGCACCTTGCTGCGCATGCTCACGGGTCAATGGTCCCTGCTCACCGCGAACCAGCATGGCGTGCAGATTTTTCATGCCCAAGTACAGACCCCCCTTGCCCTCGCCCGCCAATAGAACATTGCCGGGATCATTGCTCGGCGCCAGCAATTCCTTGTGCAGCGCTTCGCGGAACGCAGGATCACTTTTTGAATGAGTCCATAGGCCGCGAACAAGGTGTGCCATATGCGATGACAGTTGTGATGCCGGAGAGTCGTCGCGTTGTAGATCCTTCTCAACGCCCATGCCAATGGCCATCTCGGACTCTATATGTTTGAAAAAATTCTTGGCCCGGCGCTCAAGGCTGCCTTTGTTCTCATAGTTGGAGTTTTGCAACGTATCTTTGACGAAAGCGTTGACCAAGAAATCCTTTTCAGAGGGAGAATAATTTTTCCCCGCTATGGAGACTCCGGTGTGCGGGGTGATTGCCAAGTTCTCCTGGTCTGCATGCTTCATAGGGTCACGGCCGGTATCAAAAGCCGGAGCGAGCTCAAAGGGCAGGTTGAAAGGTTGCCTGCTGGTAGACGTCAGATCGCGCATACGTAGCCTCGTATATTCAGACATGGTTAAAAACCGATATCTAAATTATTGGGAGGTCACCACATAGAGTTCCCGGCAAGGGGATGTCGACTGTAACAAGTCGCGTAATCAGGCAACGGACAAGCCCAACTCGGACAGCAGCATTGACGCTTGGGTTTTGGAAATCACGGCGCCCTTGAACAATTTGGCATCATTGAGGCGAAACCCACTCAAATCTGCACCGCGCAGGTCCGCCCCGGCAAAATTGGCGCCGTTGATACGAGCATGTGCGAGGCTGCAATCAATCAATTCAGCTTTGCGGAAGTCGGCGTCCGACAAGTCACTGTCGGAGAAATCAAGGTTATTGAGCACGGTGCGGGCAAACGACAAGCCGGACAAAAACGCGCTGTTCAATAAGGTTTCACTGAAGTTCAACCCCAGGGAGGCACAGTGGGTAAAGTTAGCGCCGGTCAGCTTGCAATGTTCAAAACTTGCCTGGGACAATTTGCTGCGCTGCCAACGGGTGTTATTCAGGTCACAACTGCTGAACTGCGCCTCCAACAGGTTCGCCGCCTCGAAGACGGCTTGGCCGGCACGGCAACTCTTCCATCGCGTGCCTTCCAGGCGCGAGCCGAGGAAAGACACCTGCGCCAGGATGCAACGTTCGAACACCCAATGGTCCAGAACCATTCGCGACAGATCAGCTCCGCTCAAGTCGACGCCTATCAGGCGTAACGGCCCATTGTGCCGGTCGATCAGGTCTTGCAGTTCATCACGCTGCAAACTGCCGCCATCGATATCGGTGTGCTGCATGGGACCTCCAGCCAAGTTACAGATTGAAACGAGGCGCGAGTCTAACCCGTCAACGCCCACAAAAAACCCGGCACAGCGCCGGGTTTTCTGATTTCGGGAAGCGTCCTACTTCAAAACCGTCCCCACTGTGTTCAAGGTCGCTTGCGCCCTGCGTTTGTTCTTGAACCAGTAACACACCGCCATAAACGCCACCCATACCGGAATCGCATACACCGAGACCTGGATGCCCGGAATCATCAGCATGATCACCAGGATAAACGCCACGAACGCCAGGCAGATGTAGTTGCCGTACGGATACCACAGCGCCTTGAACAACGGCACCTGGCCGGTGCGGTTCATGTGCTGGCGGAACTTGAAGTGGGAATAGCTGATCATCGCCCAGTTGATCACCAATGTGGCCACCACCAGCGACATCAACAGCTCCAAGGCATGCTGCGGGATCAGGTAGTTCATCAGTACAGCGACCAAGGTGATCGCCGCCGAGGCAAGGATCGAACGCACCGGCACACCGCGCTTGTCGATTTTCGCCAAGGCCCGTGGCGCATCGCCCTGCTCGGCCATGCCCAGCAGCATCCGGCTGTTGCAGTAGGTGCCGCTGTTGTACACCGACAGTGCTGCGGTCAACACCACGAAGTTGAGGATATGCGCAGCGGTGTTGCTACCCAGCATCGAGAACACCTGCACGAACGGGCTGCCGCTGTAGGCATCGCCTGAGGCATTGAGGGTCGCCAGCAGGCTGTCCCACGGTGTCAGCGACAACAGCACCACCAGGGCGCCGATGTAGAAAATCAGGATGCGGTAGATCACCTGATTGATCGCCTTGGGGATCACGGTACGTGGCTGGTCGGCTTCGGCGGCGGTAAAACCGAGCATTTCCAGCCCGCCGAAGGAGAACATGATGATCGCCATGGCCATCACCAGACCGCTGACACCGTTGGGGAAAAAGCCGCCGTGATCCCACAGGTTGCTGACCGAGGCCTGTGGGCCGCCGCTGCCGCTGACCAGCAGGTAGCTGCCCAGGGCGATCATGCCGACGATGGCCACGACCTTGATGATGGCGAACCAAAACTCGGCTTCGCCAAAGACTTTGACGTTAGCCAGGTTGATCAAGTTGATCAGCACGAAGAACGCCGCCGCCGAGACCCAGGTCGGGATCTCCGGCCACCAGTAGTGCACATATTTGCCCACAGCCGTCAGCTCGGACATGCCCACCAGAATGTACAAGATCCAGCAGTTCCAGCCCGACAGGAAGCCGGCGAAACCGCCCCAGTACTTGTGGGCAAAGTGGCTGAAGGAACCGGCGACCGGCTCTTCGACGATCATTTCGCCGAGCTGGCGCATGATCATGAAGGCGATGAAGCCGCAAATGGCATAGCCCAGGATCTTCGACGGGCCGGCGGATTTGAGCACCCCGGCCGAGCCCAGGAACAGGCCGGTGCCGATGGCGCCGCCGA
>NZ_JBOICG010000237.1:0-9835 GCF_050739995.1 Pseudomonas sp.
GGCCACAATTCAATGATTCTGATGATCGAGGCTCAGGTCACCTACATCCTGGATGCGTTGAAACAGATGCAACACCATCGCATCGCCACGGTGGACGTCAAACCCGCCGTAGAAGAAACCTACAACCAACAGCTGCAGGACAAGCTCAGACGCACCATCTGGAACACCGGCGGCTGCCAGAGCTGGTACCTCGACCCGCGCACCGGCAAGAACACCACCTTGTGGCCTGGTTCGACCTGGCGCTTCAAGCAAGTCACTCGGCATTTTGCACTCAAGGACTATATCGCCCGCCTGGCGCCACCCGCGCCTCATCCTGTGCCAACGGCCTACTCCAACACTGAAGGCAGCCTGACATGAAATCATTCAATGGCCGCGTGGCGGCAATCACCGGTGCGGCATCTGGCATGGGCCGCGCACTGGCTTTGGCCCTGGCACGGGAGGGTTGTCATCTGGCGCTCGCGGATAAAAACAGCCAGGGCCTGGAGCAGACGCTGACGCAGATCAAGACGTCAACGTTGTCACCCGTGACGATCACAACCCAGGTGCTGGATGTGTCCGACCGCCAAGCGGTCGAGGCATGGGCCACGCAGTGCATCGCCGAGCATGGCCAGGTCAACCTGATCTTCAACAATGCCGGAGTGGCGCTGTCGAGTACTGTGGAAGGCGTGGACTACGCCGACCTGGAATGGATCGTCGACATCAACTTCTGGGGCGTGGTGTACGGCACCAAGGCATTCCTGCCACACCTCAAAGCCAGCGGCGATGGGCATGTGATCAACACGTCCAGCGTGTTCGGCCTGTTCGCTCAGCCCGGCATGAGTGGCTACAACGCCACGAAGTTTGCCGTGCGTGGCTTCACCGAATCTCTGCGCCAGGAACTCGACCTGCAGCGCTGCGGCGTCTCGGCCACCTGCGTGCACCCTGGAGGAATTCGTACCGATATCTGTCGGAGCAGCCGCATCGACGCCAACATGACCGGATTTCTCATCCACAGCGAACAACAGGCCCGTGCCGATTTTGAAAAGTTGTTCATCACCGACGCCGATCAAGCGGCCAAAGTGATCCTGCAAGGTGTACGCAAAAACAAACGCCGCGTGCTGATCGGGCGCGATGCCTACTTCCTCGACCTGCTCGCCCGTTGCTTGCCAGCGGCCTATCAAGCACTGGTGGTATTGGCCAGCAAACGCATGGCGCCAAAACCACCCACGCCGGTATTCGAAACCCATGACGAGCCTCGCCACTGAACAGGAGAACGCACCATGCTGCCGATCCGCCGCGATATCCGCTTTGCCTTGCCCGCCGAGCGTATCAAGAACTGGCACGAACAAGGCCCGTTCATCACCCACTTCTTCAATGCCTTGTCGTTGCTGTTTCCCCAGGGCGAACTGTTTTTCATGGACAGTGTGCGCCACTACCGCTCGCAGATTGACGATCCAGCCCTGAAAGCGGAGATACAAGGGTTCATCGGCCAGGAGGCCA
This sequence comes from Pseudomonas sp., assembly GCF_050739995.1. Classification (GTDB taxonomy): domain Bacteria; phylum Pseudomonadota; class Gammaproteobacteria; order Pseudomonadales; family Pseudomonadaceae; genus Aquipseudomonas. The sequence goes on from NZ_JBOICG010000237.1 coordinate 1,480, forward strand.
TGCACAGCCGCGAACATGTGGCCTACAACGACCTGTTGCAGGCGGCCGGCTTACCGGCGCACACCCTCGACCGACGCCTCAAGTTCATCCTCGACCTGCAGAAAAAACACCTGCCGCCCTCTTTCAACCTGGCCGTAACCATCGCCCTTGAGCACTACACCGCGATGCTCGCGGAGATCCTGCTGAGCGACCCGTCACGCTTTGGCGACTCGCTCAAGGGCTACCGGCAGATGTGGTACTGGCACGCGCTCGAAGAGACCGAACACAAAGCGGTAGCATTCGATGTGTGGAACACCGTGATCAAGCCCGGCCCCCTGCGCTACCTGCTGCGCACCGGGACCATGCTGACCACCACCGCGCTGTTCTGGCTGGTGGTCTTTGATTTCCACCTGCGCCTGTTGCTGGCCGATCGCACGTCAGGCGGCTATCTGAAAGGCTTCTGGCGCATGCTCAAGTTCTTATATGGCCCCAGTGGCGTATTCCCGCGAATGCTGCGGCCATGGCTGCACTATTTCAAACCGGGCTTTCATCCTTGGGATCATGACAATCGCGCACGCCTGACGGGCATCGATAGCCTGCTCGACGAAATAGAGCGGACACAACGCGGCTATGAGTCAGCCTAGGCTCCGCCCAATACTTTACGTTCGCGCACAAAGTGCGGCACCTGTTCGCCGGGCAGCGCTTTACTGAAGTACCAGCCCTGAATAAACAACTCGGTGCCGGTACTCAAGAATGCCAACTGCTCGGCAGTCTCCACTCCCTCGACCACCACTCCCAGGTTCAGCGCCTCGCAGAAGCGCAACATGCCAGTCAGCACCTGAGCCCCTTTGGGATCGCGTTGGGCAACCACAAAGCTGCGATCGATCTTGATGAAGTCCACGGGAAACTGGTGCAGATAACTCAACGCCGAGAACCCGGTGCCAAAGTCATCGAGATAGACCTTGGCGCCGATCGATTGCAATTTCTGGATGGTCTGGCGCGTGGCCTGGATGTCGCCGACCAGAGCGTCTTCCGTGATTTCCACCGACACCTGCCCATGGGCCTGAGCCAGGATTTCCACCAGGCGATCACCATAGGCGGCGTGGGTCAGCGTCACACTGGAAATATTGATGGTCATCGGTAACTCAAAGCCAACCTTCTTCCATTGCTGGTACTGGCGTACCGCCTGGGAGGCCACCCATACATCCACATCAGGCATCAGTCGAGCCTGCGCCAGCCATTGCAGGAATTCCCAGGGCGAGTGCACCTCGCCCTGATTGTCCCGTGCTCGCATCAGAGCTTCACAACCGGTGCACAGGCCGGTGCGAGTGGAGACCTGCGGCTGGAACTCCAGGTAAAACTCGTAATCGCTGATCTGCTGAATCCGACTGAACTCGACAGCCTGGCGTGCCGCATTTCGATGGGACGCGAGCACCGGGTCGAATTCCAGCAGTCGACCCTTTTCTTCAAGGCCGCGAAACGTCATGTCCAGGGACTTGAGATACACCGTCCCCCCCTCACTGGACTGACGATGAATCGCCCGCACATACGGCGCATATATCAGGGTACCCAAGCCCAGAAGCACCAATTGCAGCACCACCGCAGCCATGTCGCCATGGGTACTCAGGTAGGCATTGAGCATCACCGGTGCAGTAAACGGGACGCTGGCCACCGCCGGTGACACCCAGCCCAATTGCACCACCGCCAAAGCCACCATGGTATTGAGCGCAGGTACCAGTAAAAACGGAATGAACAAACGCGGGTTGAGGATGATCGGCAGTCCAAACAGCAGCACCTCGCTGACGTTGAACAACGACAGCGGTAAGCTGGCAATGGCCAGCAACCGCATGGACTGGCTCTTGGAAAACAGCAGGATCGCCGACAGCAGGCACAGCGTCGCGCCCGACCCACCAATAAATGCGAAAGACCCCAGCAGACCGCTGTTGAGCAGATATAGAATCGGCTCACCCGCCGCCTGCGAAGCCCCGTTGAGCACCACGGCCTGGTCCAGTACATCGAATAGCGGCTGCATGGCATACACGCCGTGAATGCCGAAAAACCACAGCAACGAATTCATCAGGGTCACGAACAACCCGCTGCCGTATGGCGTTTGCAGCGCATCGAGCACCTGAGGGCCTTGGAGCTGGGCCACATAAGGAACCTGCAGCAGCAACGACAACACCACCACCAATGTGAGCGCGGTGATTGCGCCAGGCAGCACCATGTTGATGGTGCCCCGAAGGTTATGGCCGACGAGGTCCTCGTTGACCAGGCGCGTCCAACGAAAGCGATGCAGCCAGGCAATGGCCGGCACATTGATCAACGGTGACGCAATGGCGATGAACAGCACGAAGGTGGCCGAGGCCCGTGGATACTCGCGCAGGACGAAGGTCGCCACCACCACGTGGGCAAGGCACAGGAATGCGATCGGCAACTGTGGCAGGCGATACTGGATCGCCAGCATGTACCCAATGGATGCGGCCACCAACAGCGGGATAACCGAGCTGATCTGATTGTGCAGCCCTGCCAGAAAGCCCACCACCTGTGGGTCAAACCCGAGTACCCCGGCACACTCGGACAGGATCAGGAAGGAGGCAGACACCAACAGGCACGGCAAGATCCACAGCAACCCCTCACGAATCGCCCGCAACGACTCCGTGCTTGCCAGGGCGGCCAGGCGTTGAGTAAGGAAAAGTTTAAACAGCGTTTGCGCCATGACCTGTCCCTCTGCCTGTCACTCGCTGCCCCTGGTAATCAGGGCCGGAAACACGAGTTAACGCTACACGTCCTGATAGCGTGAGCGAAAGCCTTTTGCCATATACCTGGATTTATTTAGGCAGCGTATGCCCATTTGCTACGCTGGTTCGAAGATGAAATATCGAACTTTCCGACAAGATCTGCCCCCTAATCTGATCTGAGTCGGTATTATCCGCGCCTTTCTGCGCGTTAATGGATGTGAAGCCGGGGTAAAGTCCGGGTGACCCACTCAGGGAATGTTGTCTGGAACGGAAGCAGGCACTCAGGAGTAAGGCTGACTATGCAAGACAAACGCTCAAACAGTATGCGCCCCCTCTGCATCACCATTGTGCTGTGGCTGTGCAGCGTGGCGTTGTTATTCATTATCAAAAAAGTCATTGAGATTTTTACCGGGCCTGTCGCTGAAACCTGGATAGACCTGACCCTGGTACTCGCGGCTTACCTGATGTTTTTCTTGCTGGCACCGTTGCAAAACTGGCTGCGCCGCAAGTCCAACAAGCGGGCTCGGCGTCATATCAGCCGACACTCGTCCGATACCGAGCCCCGTCGTTCCCACTGAGGTGCACCTCTTGTCAGCACCCGACGATAAGCATCAACGTGCCTTGGATCGGTTCCTGCGCGAACACCCACAACTCGTCACTCAGCTGGACAGCCTCAACCCCCTGGCTGCTCAGGCCAGGGGCGAAACCCTTGCACAATATCGTGCCGAACGCCTGCACGAAGCCTTCGAAGCAGAGGCCGAGCGCCTGAACCTATTCGCTTGGGAACTGACCCTCAAGCTGACGGCGCAATCCGCCGAAGACTTCGAGGCCCAACGCCTAGAAGTGCACAAGGAAGTCGCGCAGATGGCCGGGCTGGATTGGGTCGAGTACTGCCAACTGCATGACTTGGCTACTTGATCCACGCCCCTACAGCAACCAGCGAGACCGGTCGCGGCCAATGACTTCGCGCAGCTCAGCCACGCTCACGTCGCGTCGCTCGGGGTCCACCGCCAATGCACAACGTAACGCAGGCCAGCAATGCCTGGGCAATTGCGTAATCCAGTGGCCGCCTAGGTTCAATTGATGCAGGAACGACCGCCAGGGAAGGCGCCGTTCCTGCCTCTGAAGAACTACACCATCGCCAGCGGATGCTTACGTTTAGGCGCCCCGAATACGCGGTCGATCGCGTCCAGATCATGCTCATCCAACACCAGTTGCGCGGCGCCCGCATTGAGGCGCACGTGTTCGGGCGTGACGGCTTTCGGGATGGCAATCACACCGTCCTGACGCAGGACCCAAGCGAGGGAAACCTGTGCAGGTGTCACCTCATGACGATGGGCAATTTGCTTGAGCGTAGGGCTGGACAACAGCTCACCGCCTTGGGCGATCGGACAGTAAGCCATCAAGGGCAAATGGTGTTGCTGCCACCACGGCAGCAGGTCGAATTCGATACCACGCTCTTCAATGTTGTAGAGCACCTGGTTGGTGGCGCAGGCCGGGGATGCCAGTTCCTGCAGGTCCGCGACATCAAAATTGGACACCCCCCAACGGCCGATCTTGCCGGCTTCGCGCAGGCGTTCGAACGCTTCAACGGTTTCTTCAAGAGGGTATTGGCCACGCCAGTGCAGCAGGTACAGGTCAATGTAGTCGGTGCCCAGGCGTTGGAGGCTGGCTTCGCAGGCACGGGGAACGCCTTTATGGCTGGCGTTGTGCGGATAGACCTTGCTGACAAGGAACACGTGGTCGCGCTTGCCGCGAATGGCTTCGCCGACCACCGTTTCGGCGCCGCCCTCGCCATACATTTCGGCGGTATCGATCAGGGTCATGCCCTCGTCGATGCCCAATTGCAGCGCCGCGACTTCGGCGCGGCGCTGGTCCGGTTTTTCGCCCATGCGCCAGGTTCCCTGGCCGATGACCGGCACAGGCACGCCAGCCAGATCAATGGTACGCATGACAATCTCCTGATGAGTTCACGGGTCTAGAGTGTGGCACTGACTGGACAAAAGGGTTCCATCCAGTAGGCTCCCATCGTCCTGAGCTTAACCCTACCCGAACGGGTTATGGCGCCCCTCCTCGTCCTGCCTGACAGTGCTATCAGTCCCTCAGCCTGATAACAAGCACAAGATAGGTGGGTCCCCATGCAGAAAACCTTCATCGCTCTGTTCAGTGCCGCCTTGCTGGCCTCGGCAACTTTGAGCCATGCCACCGATGCCCCGGACAACACCCTGCGCATCTACAACTGGGCGGACTACATCGGCGACACCACCCTGGCTGACTTCGAGAAAGCCACCGGTATCAAGGTGGTCTACGACACCTACGATTCGTACGAAACCGTGCAGGGCAAACTGCTTTCGGGGCGCTCCGGTTATGACCTGGCATTGCTCAATGCCTCTCTGGTACCGCTGCTGATCAAAGGCAACGTATTCCAGGCCCTGGATAAATCCCGTTTACCCGACTGGAAAAACCTCGACCCACTGGTACTCAAAAGCCTGGAGGCACACGACCCCGGTGTTACCTATTCGGCACCTTATACCTGGGGCAGCAACGGCGTGACCTACAACGTCGACATGATCAAGGCGCGTATGCCGGACGCCCCCCTCGGCTCCCTGGCGATGATCTTCGACCCCAAGGTCGTGTCCCGGTTTGCCGACTGCGGCATCAGCTTCATGGATTCCCCCACCGACATGATTCCCCTGGCCCTGACCTACCTCGGCCTGGACCCCAACAGCGTCGCGCCCAAGGATCTCAAGGCCGCCCAGGACGTGCTGATGGCGGTGCGTCCCTATATCCGCAAATTCGACTCCAGCGGTTTCATCAATGGCCTGGCCAACGGTGACTTGTGCCTGGCCACTACCTGGTCCGGCGACTACGCCACATCCCAGGCGCGGGCGACGGAAGCCGGGGCCAACGTCAAGCTGGATTACTTCATACCCAAGGAAGGCTCGTTGATCTGGTTCGATAATTTCTACATTCCTGCCGATGCGCCCCATGTGGCGAATGCCCATAAGTTCATCGAGTTCCTGCTGCAGCCCAGCACCATGGCCGGCGTCAGCAACACCATCCATTACGCCAACAGCAACCTGGCTTCAAAGCCCCTGGTCAACGCGGATATCCGCGACAACCCGGCCATCTATCCCGACCCGGCGACGATGCAGCGCCTATTCACGCAAAAAAGTCAGCCCCAGGCCGCCGTGCGCCTGATCACCCGTACCTGGAATGCCGTGAAGACCGGCAAGTAACCCCCAGCCATTGAAGGTAAATGCCATGACTCTGCCAAATCCCGCTTTCTTCGCCCAGTTCGACCACGCCAAGCTGGACGCCGCCGACAAAGCCCACTACATGCACGGTTTCCATATGTTCGATGAACACCGTGAACAGGGTTCGCTGAATATCGCAGCGGGTAACGGCGCCTATATCTACGACACCCATGGCAATCGCTACCTGGATGCCGTCGGTGGCATGTGGTGTACCAATATCGGCCTGGGCCGCGAGGAAATGGCCGATGCGATTGCCCATCAGGTGCGCCAGTTGGCGTACTCCAATCCGTTCTGTGACATGGCCAACGTCACGGCCATCGAACTGTGCGCCAAACTCGCCAGCCTGGCCCCTGGCGACCTTGACCATGTGTTCCTCACCACCGGTGGTTCTACCGCAGTGGACACGGCTTATCGGCTGGTGCAGTACTACCAGAACAGCCGGGGCAAGCCGACCAAAAAGCACATCATTTCGCGCTTGGGCGCCTATCACGGCAGCACATTCCTGACGATGTCCATCGGCAACAAGGCCGCCGACCGCGCCCCCGAATTCGACTTCATGAGTGACCTGTTCCACCACATCTCCTGCCCAAACTACTACCGGGCACCGGAGGGGATGAGCGAAAGTGATTTCCTCGGTTTCCTGGTGAGCGAGTTCGAAGACAAGATCCTGACACTCGGCCCAGACAATGTGGCGGCGTTCTTCGCCGAGCCGATCATGGGCTCCGGCGGCGTGATCATCCCGCCCAAGGGTTACCACCGTCGTATGTGGGAAGTCTGCCAGCGCTATGAGCTGCTCTACGTCGCCGACGAAGTCGTCACCTCGTTCGGGCGTCTCGGTGCATTTTTTGCGTCCGAGGACGTGTTCGGCATGCAGCCGGACATCATCACCACCGCCAAGGGCCTGACTTCCGGTTATTTGCCACTGGGTGCGTGTATTTTTTCCGATCGGATCTGGCAGGTGATCGGCGAGCCAGGCAAGGGCCGCTGCTTTACCCACGGCTTTACCTACAGCGGCCACCCGGTCAGCTGCGTGGCAGCACTGAAGAATATCGAGATCATTGAGCGGGAAAACCTGCTGGCCCATGTGGAGGACGTGGGCGTGTACCTGGAGCAACGCTTGCAGAGCCTGGCCGACTTGCCCCTGGTCGGGGATATTCGCTGCCAACGGCTGATGGCCTGCATCGAGTTCGTGGCGGACAAGCGCAGCAAGGCGCTGCTGCCAGAGGCGGTGAACATTGGCGAGAAAATCCACCTGCGCGCCCAGGCCAAAGGCTTGCTGGTGCGGCCGATCGGCCATCTGAACGTGATGTCGCCACCGTTGATCATCAGCCACGCCCAAGTGGATGAAGTGGTAGAGACGCTACGCCAATGCATCCTCGAAACCGCCGCAGAATTGCGCCAGAGCGGCGAGTACCACGACTGATGAAACACCACGCCGAGCCTGTCTCGGCGTTTTTGCCTGGGCACGGCCCCGCGGGTAGACTGGCGGCCATGACCACAGCCAGCCCTACCCCGACCCTCGACGAACTTGAAGCCTGGCATCAAGCCCTGGCCCAGGCCTTTATCCACGTGGACGAGTCGTCGTTTCTCGAACACCTGGCCAGGGCACTGTGCACCCTCACCCCCATCGAATCGATGATGATCAGCCTGGAGCGCCAGGGCTTGCCGCCGCACCTGCTGTATCAGCAGGGCATCCCCCGGGCTTATCAGGATGAAATCATCCACCGCTACTTTTCCCGAGGCTATTTGTTGGACCCATTCTGCCTGGCGGTGGACAAGGGCCTGGCCGAAGGTTTCTACCACCTGGCCCAGATCGCCCCGGACGATTTCTTCAACAGTGAGTACTACAAGACCTACTACCTGCGTAGCGGCGGCGCCCAGGAAAGCTACTACATCGTCGACCTGTGCCCCCAAAGCAAAATCTCCCTGTGCATGTTCCAGGGCCTGAGCGCCGGACAATTCAGCGAGGCGCAACTGACGCTGCAGCAATCGACCCAGGCCATGGTCCGCGAACTGCTACGTCGCTTCGGCACCACGGGTGGCCTGGCCAAGGTGATCAGCGACGAGACATTCACCCAGACTCAGGCCCACCAGCAGATCGAAGCCGCGTTCATGGGCTTTGGCAACGGTGTGCTCACCGTACGCGAACGCGAAATCGCCCACTTGATCCTGCGCGGTCACTCGGTTAAATCCACCGCGCAAGTGCTGGGCATTTCCCCGGAAACCGTGCGCATGCACCGCAAGAACCTGTACACCAAGCTGGCCATCAACTCTCAGGCCGAACTGTTCGCCCTGTTCATCGAGTGGCTGACCCGTAGCGGTGCCATGGCCCGGGCTTGATATACACCACGCTGTTTCTGTAGTGAGCGGGCTTGCCCCGCG